>CAZEOC010000295.1:0-3048 GCA_964513525.1 uncultured Saprospiraceae bacterium
CATTTTAGAATTTTACAAAAATCATTGGCAGAAGAATTGACTATTTGGGTACATTCAGAAGCAGATTATGAATCTGTTTTAGAAGTTTCTGAATTATTGTTTAATAAAAAAGCGAATAGAGAATATTTATTAAAAATAAATGAAAATTCTTTAGCAACTGTAGCAGGAGAAATACCAAGTTTTAAAGTGGAAAAATCTGCTTTAGAAGCAGGGATTTTAATCACTGATTTGTTAGTTAATGGAGGTGTTGTAAAGTCTAATTCAGAAGCTCGACGTGCAATAAAAGCAAATGCTTTAGGCGTGAATAAAGTGAAAGCAAAATCGCATGAAGATGTTATTAAATCTGATGAACTATTACATGGGAAATATATTATGATAGAAAACGGTAAGAAACAAAAATATATGTTGATTGCAGAATAATTGATAATTGATAATAGATAATTGAAAATTGATGATGAGTGGTAAATCTAATTTATCACTCATTATTATTTTATAGGTTTCGATTTAGAGTAATAAGTTAGGTTGTTAATAAATAGAAAATGGACGCATCAAATTATATTCCTCGATTTAGTAATAAAAAACTCCGTATTGGATTTTATCTAATTTGGACAGTTTTAACGATTTGTCAAGCTTACTTTACAGAGTTGATTGATGATGAAGCTTATTACTGGGTTTATGCTCAAAACTTAGATTGGGGACATTTTCATCAGCCGCCAATGGTCGCTTTTTTGATTAAAATTGGCTATTCAATTACGGCTTCTGATTTTGGGGTTCGATTGATATTTATACTACTTCATTTAGGTACAATTTGGTTGATTGAAAAATTAACGGAAGGCAAAGATAGTTTGACTTTTATAGCCTTAATCACTTCTGTTGCTTTATTACATATTGCAGGATTTTGGGCTGTTCCAGATATTTGTTTTGTATTTTTTTCTGCTTTGTTTTTGTATCTCACAAAATTATATTTAGCAAAAGATAGCTTAAAGCTAGCAATTGCAATAGGAATTACGATTGCTTGTATGTTATACAGCAAATATCATAGTGTTGTAATTATCTTTTTTGCAATAATTGCAAATTGGAAATTATTTCAACGTTGGACTTTTTATGTAGCTGGAATCTTAGCTTTGATTTTATTTCTACCACATTTATATTGGGAGTTTCAAAACGATTTCGTTACGCTAACTTTTCATTGGTCAGAAAGAAATAAAGTGAAATGGCATATTGGTTTAACATTAACTTATATCGCTTCAGTCTTTGTAATTTTAGGTCCATTAATTAGTCCAATTTTATTAAAACAAACCGTTTTTTTTAAATCAAAAAATCAGTTTCATTCGACATTAAAATATGTTGGTTTTGGTTTGTTGGGTTTCTTTTTCGTGATGAGTTTACGTGGACCTGTTGAAGCAAATTGGGTGATTTCTGCCTTAATTCCGTTTGTAGTTTTGACACATAAAGCATTACAAAATAATGCAGTTGCCAAGAAATGGTTATTTAGATTATTACCATTTTCAATTTTAATCGCTATTGTGGCAAGAGCAGTTTTGATATTTGATATTGTTCCTAATGAGAAAAAGGAATTTATAAAGTTTAGAGATTTCCATGGGGTAGAAGGTTGGGTGAAATCATTAGAAAAAGCGATTGAAAAAGCTGGAGATTATCCACCAATTTTTGTAGGAAGTTATCAACTTCCGTCAAAATATAGTTTTTATACTCAAAAATTCTCAACAGGAATTGCGGCATCTACTGGACCAAAAACACAGTTTGATTTATATCATTGGGAGCAAGAATTTATTGGTGATACTGTCTTATATTTTTCTAAATTTCCAATGCGTCCTTGCACGGATTCTGTACAAACTAATTTAGGAATGTATTATTTCAGATTACTGCCAAAATTTGTTTGTTATTCTACTGTCGAATTAGAAACTGAAAGTACAGCGTTTACTTTTACGGAGGATAGTTTAGTGTCGATTCCGCTTCGATTTAATATTCCGAAAGATGTAAGTTTTGATGGCGATAATACCTCAATATTGACTATTCAAATATTCTCAGGCTCTAAATTTCTTGGACATCAATACGATAAAATCCCGATTAAGGATATAAATTTGAATGAAGTTCATGAATTTGAGTTCAAAACACCAACGGAAAAAGGTGAATATAGAATGAATATTTCGATTCAATCAAAGGATATTTTTACAACACATAATACTCCGAGATTGAAACTTTTTATTGAATAATAATGAACTCACCCCAACCCCTCTCTTAAAAAAGAGGGGCTTTAAATCTCAACTTTGCATGAAATATGATGCAGAGAATTGCTCCCCTCTCTTTTTAAGAGAGGGGTTGGGGGTGAGTTCAGAAATAATATACAAATGATTAAACTATTAAGATTACATCAATGGATTAAAAATTTACTCTTATTTGTTCCAGTTTTTTTTGCGGGACAAATACAGAATATAGATTTATTGTTGAATATCTTGATTGGTTTTTTATGCTATTCTTTGATGGCAAGTGCGGTTTATATCTTAAATGATTATTTTGATATAGAACGAGATAAATTACATCCGACCAAAAAAAATCGTCCATTAGCAAGTGGAGAAGTTTCTAAGAGTCAAGCTAAAATTATTTTCTCTATTCTACTTCTTAGTAGTTTAATAATTAGTTATGTTATTAATATTAATCTGACGATTATTTTAGCTATCTATATGATAATGAATGTTTTATATTCTATAAAGTTAAAACACGAACCTTTAATAGATATTACAATTATTGCAAGTGGATTTTTATTAAGGATTTTTGCGGGAAGTATTCCTTTTGATATTTTGGTTTCAAAATGGTTGATAATTATGATTTTCCTTTCAGCAATGTTTATTGGAATTGCAAAAAGGAGAGGAGAGCTGATTTTGGAAAATGATGCCATAACTCGTCAATCTCTAATTGGTTATAATTTGCAATTTATTGATGTAGCGATGATGATGATGGCAACCGTTACCATAGTTTGTTATGATTAGCGCTTTATTCGTCAGTAAAATTTGGCTCGCTGGGGTAATG
>CAZEOC010000295.1:3058-3513 GCA_964513525.1 uncultured Saprospiraceae bacterium
TTGTTACATGATGTACACTGTTTCGGAAGAAGTTGTGGCGAGAATCGGAAGTGATTATATTTATCTAACGACCTTCTTTGTGATTTTGGGTTTACTGCGATATTTACAACAAACCATAGTATTCAAATCTACGGAAGCACCTGTGAAATTCTTTTTAAAAGATAGGTTTGTACAAGTTTGTATCTTACTTTGGATTATCGTTTTTGGTTGGTTTTTATATTCGTAAATGAAAAGTCAGAAATCAGAGATCTGACAGCTTTGCTGTCAGACCGCCTTTGGCTGTCAGATGACAAAATATTTTACAGGAGAAATTAGTTTTAATAAATTTGTTTAATGTCCAAAATCTAATAGCAAAGCGGTCTAATATCTATAATTATATGAATAAAGAAATTGCAAATTGGGGAAATTATCCAAAGCAAAATGCCGAATTATCAGAATTAGAATTCATCAATGAT
>CAZEOC010000295.1:3523-5518 GCA_964513525.1 uncultured Saprospiraceae bacterium
TGCTAATAGTTCGACTATTTTGGCTCGTGGAAATGGTCGAAGTTATGGAGATGCAGCATTAAATAGCCATGTTTTTTCTACTTTGAAAATGGATAAAATCACTGCTTTTGATAACGAAACTGGAGCAATTACCTGTCAATCAGGTGTGCTTTTATCGGATATTATTGATTTAGTTTTGCCCAAAGGTTTCTTTTTACCCGTTACACCTGGAACGAAATTCATTACAGTTGGTGGAGCCGTTGCAGCGGATGTTCATGGAAAAAATCACCATTCAGAAGGTTGTTTTTCTGACCATGTTTTTTGGTTTGATTTAATAGTTGAAAACGGTGAAATTATCAGATGTTCAAAAACTGAAAATGTCGATTTATTTTGGCAAACAGTTGGTGGAATGGGTTTGACGGGAGTTATTACACAAGTTAGTTTTCAATTAAAAAAAGTAGAAACAGCTTATATTCGTCAAGAAGCAATTCAAGCAAAAAATCTAACGGAAGTCATGCAATTATTTGAAAGCTCAAGTGATTGGACTTATACAGTTTCTTGGATAGATTGTTTGAAAAAAGGAAGGAATTTAGGTCGTTCAATTATGTTGAGAGGCGAACATGCAACAGTTAAAGAATTGCCACAGAAGCGACAAGCTAATCCATTGAAAATCAATGATAAACTTAAACTTGCAGTTCCATTTGATTTACCCAAATTTACAATAAATCCATTGACCGTTAAGGCTTTTAATTTTTTGTATTATAATAAAGAAAACTTTAAAAAATCAGTTTCAATAATTGATTACGACAATTATTTTTATCCGCTTGATGGAATTCATCATTGGAATAGAATTTATGGTAAAAATGGTTTTGTTCAGTATCAATTTGTTTTACCATTTGATAAAAGTGAAAATGGTTTAGTGGAAATTATTGAAACGATTCAGCAACAAAATCAAGGTTCTTTTTTAACGGTTTTGAAATTATTTGGAAAATCAAATCCTTTGGCGATTCAGTCATTTCCGATGGAAGGTTATACCTTAGCAATTGATTTTAAAATTAATAAAGGTTTACCGAAATTAATATGGAAATTGGATGAAATAATCATGAAAAATGGTGGAAGAGTTTACAGGGCAAAAGATGCGATTTCGGATAAAAAATTGATGCCTTTTGTAAATGTGAATTCTGAAAAGTTTAAATCACAACAATTAGAACGATTGACCTTCGAAAGAAAATTTGAAGTAAAAACAGAAGATTTGAACAATAGAACAATAGAACAATAAAACAATAAAACAATAAAACAATATAGAATAATGATAGTAACAATAATAGGTGCAACTGCTGATGTTGGGCGAGAATTAGCTCGAATTTTTGGTGTAAATGGTTTTGATTTGCATTTAGTAGCAAGAAATTCAACTCGATTAGAACCTTTAAAAAGCGATATTGAAATTAAATCTAATGTCAAAGTAAATATTCAGGAATTAGATTTATTGAAATACGAAAACTATGAAAATGTATTAACACCGTTAGCAGTTGAATCTGATGTCGTTGTTTATATTGCTGGATATTTTGTAGACCAAGCATTAGCGGAAGCGAATGTTGAGGAAGCAATTCAGGAAATGGATGTCAATTATAAAGCTGGTGTTTTGTCTTTGAATGTTTTCAAGGATGCATTTAAATCTAAAGGAAAAGGAACAATTATCGGAGTTTCGTCTGTGGCAGGCGAACGAGGACGAGCAACTAACTATATTTATGGAAGCGCAAAAGCAGGTTTTACGGCTTTTCTAAGCGGTTTGAGAAACCAACTTTGTAAAGAGAATATCCATGTTTTGACGGTTTTACCAGGATTTATGGATACTAAGATGACTGCTGATTTAGAATTACCAAAACCATTAACGGCTTCTGCTGAAACTGCTGCAAAACAAATATTTAAAGCCTACAAAAAGCAGAAAAATATTGTTTATGTACTTCCAATTTGGCGACTGATTATGTTAATTATCAGAAATATTCCAGAGTTTAT
>CAZEOC010000296.1:0-5496 GCA_964513525.1 uncultured Saprospiraceae bacterium
AGTGAATAAAATTTCACCAGCACCACGACTTTCCGCTTCTTTTACCCATTCTAACAAACGTCTTTCTGTCTGAATTCTACCGCCAGCTAAATGTACAATCCATTCTCCATCAACCAACTTTGCATCAACTGCAACCACAACACATTGACTTCCGAAAGCTAAAGCCAATTCGTTTATCAAATCAGGATTTTTCACTGCTGCGGAATTAACAGCAATTTTATCTGCACCACAAGTCAATAACAATTCTACATCTGCAACAGAACTAATTCCGCCGCCAATAGTAAAAGGTATATTGATTTGCTCGGCAACTTCCTTTGCTAATTTTGATAAAGTTTTCCGTCTTTCATTCGTCGCTGTAATATCCAAAAAAACCAATTCATCAGCTCCAGCTTCTGCATACTTTTTTGCTAATTCCACAGGGTCACCTGCATCTCGCAACGCTACGAAATTTACACCTTTCACTGTTCTTCCGTCTTTTACATCTAAACACGGAATTATTCTTTTTGCTAACATACTTTTTTATTTAATAAGAATCAACAGTCAGACTGCCTTCAGTTATCAGAACACTTTGTTGTCAGATTGCTTCGCAGTTAAGTTTTAATGTTTATTAAAGCCTAAAATCTTATAATAAAAAACATTATTTTCTAATTTTCTGATAACTGAAAGCGGTCTGATAGTCAAAGATGGTCTGACTGCTGATAGCTTATTTCCCGCAAATGTAAGGAACACAAGTCAATCAATAAACTTTATGAATTTGTAATTCATAGATTCCTTTTATCTTTGTTACTTTTTTTAATTAATTGTATAGAATGACACCAAAAAGAGAAGCAAAGTTCAGAGAAGTCGTAAAGAAAAGACAACCTAATTTAACGGTGATTTTAGAAAACGTACATGATCCGCATAATATTAGTGCTGTGTTAAGAACTTGTGATTCTGTTGGTATCCAAGAAATATATGTTGTATTTACAACTGTACATAAAGAACGTTTAGAATTAGGTAAAAGAAGTTCTGCTGGTGCAAGAAAATGGGTTGATGTGCATTTATACAATGATGTAGATACTTGTATGCAAGCTGTAAAAGCTAAATACGACAAAATTTATGCAACACATTTAAACGAAGATGCAGTTGATTCTTACGAATTAGATTATACGCAAAGTATTGCTTTACTTTTTGGGAATGAACATAGCGGCGTTAGTGAAGCAGCTTTAAAATATTGTGATGGAAATTTCATTATTCCTCAAGTTGGAATGGTCGAAAGTTTAAATATCTCTGTTGCATGTGCCGTAACACTTTACGAGGCTTTTCGTCAACGTAAGAATAAAGGATTTTATGATGAGAATCCTGTTTCTACTGAAACGGAACAAACCAATTTATATGATAATTATCATGAACGTCATGTAAAAGGAACTACAGAAATGGAGCATTTTGTATTTACAAAGTCTTAATGTTTATCTAATGATAATAGAAAAGCCTTACTAAAACTTAGTTTTTAGTAAGGCTTTTTAAGTTTTAGACATTATAGAATTTAATTATTTTGAATTAAAAAAAACATATTTTAAATAGTTCTAATATTAATTTATACACCTCAATTATAATAAAAGGCTTGATTCTTGAATCTTTTGAATAGTAAGTAAACTACTTCAATAATAGTAAATTACTTTTATAATTAGAGTAGCAAAAAAACACAAAATGAATAAAAGATTTCACCTCTTAGGAATATTATTACTCATCAATACTTCACTTCTATTTTCACAAACAATCAATCAAAAAGCTGATAGTATTTTATTATTGATTGAAAAGGAGGTAGAAGATTCAGTAAAAGCAAAACACTATATAAGATTAGGCGGATTATTTGTGTATAGTGAACCCGAAAAATCCACTAAATATCTGCATCAAGCCCTTGCTATTTCAAGAAAAATTGATTTTGAAAAGACTTTAGATTTTTCTTATCGTTTGCTGTTTAATGTACACGATGTTTTAGGTTCTCATTCTGATAGTTTAATGACTTACATTAAATTATTAGATGAATTATACCAAAAAACGGGGAAAGAAGAATATGAACTTAGGGTGCATTGGAATACGGCAACTTACCATAGGAAATTCGGTAAAAACGATAAAGTAATAGAGGAATATCTAAAAGCTTTAGCATTAGCAAAAAAAATTAATTTCCCAAAAACAGAACAAGCAAGGCTTTTGGGAAACATAGGAGGAACACTTGATATAAATGGCAATTATGAAGAAGCATTAAAGTATTATCAACAAGCGACTGAATTATTCGGTGATGATAAAATTAGCCAAAGTATTACTTATTTCAATATGGCGATTATTTATAGTAAAAATTTGGAGCAAATTGATACAGCATTACAACTTTTAGATGATGCTTATGAGATTGCCAATGATATAGAATATCATAGTTTGATTGCTGGTATATTGATAGAACAAGGTTATTGTTATGATATACGAGGCAAGTATAAACTTGCAAACCAGTTGTATAATAAAGCTTTAGATATTTCTGAAACACATAATCTTGGTGAAAATTTCATTGCTATTCAAGGTGCTTTCGCAGAACACTATCTGAAAAGAAATCAACACCAACTTGCTATTGAATATGCAAATAAAGGAGTTGAAATTAGTTTAGAAAATGAAGATTTTATATTGCTGGTGCCACTTTATGAAGTACAAGAAAAATGCTATGTAAATCTTGAAAATTATAAAAAAGCATATGAAGTCAAAAATAAATTGACTGCTCATTTAGATTCTTTAAATGACTCTGAACTCCAAAGTAAATTTAAAGAATTACAAACCAAATATGAAGTTGACCAAAAGGAGTTTGAAAACGAATTATTAAAAGCAGAAATAGAAATTGACCAAAAAACAATCAGAAGCCGTACTGCAATTACAGCAGGATTGATTGCTATTTTACTTTTAGTTGCAGGTTGGAGTTTTTTCATTTATAGAAATAGCCAACAGCGTAAAAAATATAATGCAGTTTTAGAACATAAAGTAGCCGAAAGGACTAAAAAATTAGAACAAGCCAATTACGAATTGCGAACCTTCAATTATATTGCTTCTCACGATATAAAAGAACCAATTCGGGTTATCGGTGGTTATGCGAGTTTAATCTTCAAAAAATTACCAGATAATATAAAAGCTAATTTTGAAGAATATTTTGATGCCATCAAACGCAGTACGAATCAATTATACACTTTAGTAGAAGATTTTGCCTATTATTCTACTTTATCCAAAGATGAGCAGATTAAAAAAGAAATGGTTGATTTAAATTTATTAGCTAATAATGTAACCGATAATCTAAACGAAATGATTCTTTCATCAAATGGAAAAGTTATCGTGAATGATTTACCAACTATTGATTCAAATAACTCATTTCTATTTACAGCTTTAAAAAACTTAGTAGAGAATGGATTAAAATATAATGATAGTGAACAACCAAAAGTAGAAATTAATTACAAAGCAACGGATACTAATTATCAAATTTTGGTAACTGATAATGGAATTGGAATTGAAAATAAATATCAAGAACAGGTTTTTATAATGTTTAAACGATTACATAGTCGAGATAAATATGAAGGCTCAGGAATTGGTTTATCAATTGTAAAGTTAGTCATAGAAAAATTAGGTGGAACTGTTTCAATTGATAGTGAAATGGATAAAGGAACTACTTTTACCTTATCTATTCCAAAGTAAATTTTGTTGTATTTCTAATTTAAAAATCCCAACCGAAATAATTTTCGGTTGGGATTTTTTTGATAGATTATTCATTTTTTAACTCAATCATTATAAAAGTCAAAAACATAACGTTCGTCATATTCTACATCAAACTTATGTAGAATATCTAAATACTCTTCTTTGAATGTTTGTTTTTTATGATGAATTTCTTGGTTTTCAATATACGAAACGATATTACTAAGTTGTGAACGAGAATAAGAAAATGCACCAAATCCTCGCTGTCAACTAAAAGCATGATTCATCCAATTTTGTTTTTTAATATATTTTGTCGCTGCTGATTTAGTTTCTTGAACTAAATCAGAAATACTCTGGTCAGGAGAGAAACCAATTAAAAAATGAATATGGTCAGGCATACCATTTATAGCAATCATTTTATGTTTTCTTTCTTGAACAATGCCAGTTATATATTTGTAAACAGCTTCTTTATTTTGCTTAGGAATTAAAGATTGTCGATTTTTTACTGCAAAAACAATATGAATATACAGTTGAGAATAAGTATTAGCCATTGTAAATAGTTTTATTGATTTTGAAAGTAACAAATTACAGAATCATTAAAGAAATTCAAAAGAATGAATGGAGAAGAGTATTAAAGTGGCGTTAGCCACGAATCCGTCTGTAGAAAAAATGATGATATAAACTTTCAAAGGAGCATCGCTCCGTCACCATTTATCTAAATTTTAATCAAAAACGGTGACACAGCTAAGGCTGTTTTGAAATATGTAAAATCATTTATTCTACAGATGGTGTCGGAGCTACGCTCCTTTTGTCAATTTGTATCCCAAAATCCTAATCCAAAACAAAAACCTTTCGATACAACAAAATAATTTCTGTATCGATTCTAAACCAATACGTTCCGCCTTCTAAACCGCTAATATCAATCAAAACTTCATTAGAACCAGCGTATTCAATTGGAGCGATGACTTGACGACCTAACAAATCAATTGCATCAACGGAATACCAAGTCATGTACTGAGGAATCCGAAGTGTGATGACGTTTTTCGCAGGATTTGGATAGAGGAATAAACCGCCATCTATTCCAAAACTATATTCATTCGATAAAGGTGTTACGCCACATATATTGAAAGATTCTACAGTATAAACACCTTGAATTATTGGCAATAAAGCTGGTGATGTAATATTTTCAATTGGTTCATTATTCAAATACCATTGCGACATGGCAATATTGGTAGATAATAAAGAATCATTTACCAAAGTAATTTGAGGTCGAGGAAGCGGATTTTCTACAGTAACAGGTGTAAAAATTGTATCGCCTATTCCACAGAAATTAGAAGCATAAACTCCCACCTCATATATTCCTTCGTTTTGCCAACTTACCAAACTACTACTATTAATCGTAGATAAATTTCCGCCACCGTTTAAAAACCAATTATAATCAAAATCTGGATTTCCTTCGATAGAATAAACGACATCAGAATTTCGACAAACTAAAGTATCTCCAGAAATATCGCCAGTTAAACTGGGTGAATTGTCTTCTACATTAATATCAATCGTTTTTATTGGTGCAATTCCACATTGATTCCCAACTGATAAACTCAAAGTAGTCGTTCCTATATTATTAAAATCAACAATAACTTGGTTTGCATTTCCATTTACGGTATTTCCATTATCAATTGTCCAAGTATAATTCCAATCGTTTATACTACTTACTATTAAATAATTTTCCATTTCCCCATTACAAACTTGTGCTGCGCCAACAATATTGCCTGATAATTGAGGTGGAATTAAAAC
>CAZEOC010000297.1:0-2065 GCA_964513525.1 uncultured Saprospiraceae bacterium
AATACAGGCTTCTAAGGAGGTAGTAAATTTTTGTAATACATTTTTAAGTTGAAACATTGAAACGGAAGGAAAAGCATCCATTTTTGTTGAATACAACTTTAAAAATCCTATTTCACCTAATCTAAAAAAAGCATAAGTTCCTCCTTCTATATTATTTTCCTGAATGACATGTTGAAAATCAGGTTCATAATCAGATATAGTAAACATATTTTCTCTTAAAAATTTTTCAGCAATAAAAGGATGTTTATCTATATTATCATTATTTATTCTAAATTTTGGTGTTCCATAAGCTAATTGACAATCTCTTTCTGATGAATTGTTGTAATTTAATTTACTTTTATCAATCCAAACTCCAGCATAAGAAAGTGCTTTGCGACTCATCAAACGATCTAAGAAAATCTTACAATTTTCTTCTAAATTCAAAGAACAACCAATTGCAAGTGACAATTCGTATAATATTGAAATATCTTTAACAATATTTGTTTGATTATTCATTAATCTTGTTTAGTTCTTATCAGTTGTTGAAAATTGTTTTACCAATTTTGTATAATTAAAAAAGCACTCCAACAACAATAGTTTTATTGTAAAATTCTAAAACACCATCTCCATAAGAAGAAATTTCTCCTAAGGTTAAAGCTCCAAAAATATCTACCTTTTGTTCATTAGATAGATTTAATTTTACTTGTTCTAATTCTTTATAAAAATCATCCTCAAGAAATAAAACTCTTGAAATACAATCTATAACAATTGCTTTATCGAATTCTTTGGAGGCAGCAGCTGTTTTAGCAGCTTGTGCGGCAGAATTAATTAAAGCATTTTGTTCCCCTTTAAGAATATACAAAACTGTATTTTCAGGAACTTCCCCAACACAAATCAATTCGCCGTTCTCTCCGACCATAATTGGATCACGAACGATATCTTCATTTCCTTCTCTATAAATTCCAAAAGGATAACCTTTAGCAATATCAAAAAAGTTTTCAGAATTTATTTCAATTCCACAATCATTTGTAACTGTTTCTTTGTATACCTCAAATGCATTCACCCAATTTAATTGATGAATTACATTTTTATCAGTTTGAGTTGCCACAAAAGGACCTTTTAATTTTTCCCAGCCATGCTGAACACCTAGATTAGAAGATTGTTGCAATAAACAAACTATCGCAGCATCTTGAAATAATCCATCATTTGAGAAAACACAAGGTTTTTGTACTAAAGTCAAAGAACCAGCTCCACCTCCAATATAATTGAATTTATCGCCCAAAGTGTCATATAGTCGATCTAAGAAGGTTGCTATATTAGCTGTCAAACCATCAACTATTGTAAAAGCAGTTAGATTATCAAAATTGTTTTCAATCAAGGGTTTTGGAATCTCGAAATTAGTAGTTTCTAAACCTTTAATTATTAAAGGTTTAGAAGCCATTTTTAATTTTTTAAATACAATCCCTGAATCAGATTGAGCTTCATCATAGATAATTCTTGGAAAAACACCTCCAAAGTATTCTATATTTTTAGAATTCAATACATCCATTAATTGAGCAATGTCTATTAATGTTGCTTCACCAATAAATATTAGTAAAACTTCATCTTCTTTTAGATTCAAAGAATCTATTTCGGATGATATTTTATTAAGACTTGTAAAACTATTAATCATACTATAGATTTTGACCATTCACAAAATGTTTTGGGTTTATTTTGTGGTTAAAATCTACATATTATTTTGCCATATTAATAGAAATTAAGTAATAGTAAGTAAATTGATTTTAAAGTTGTAAATCTTCAACATACTTATATTAAACTTCCTTCCTTATCTTCTTTTAAAACTCTATAGATAGTTGATTTCCCAATATCTAATTTTTTTGCTACCAAAAGCACATTATTATCATACTTCTTTAAGAAATGATAAATAATCTTTCTTGTGTATTCTTTCAAAGTAGTTTCTTCCGTCAAGAAAGCTTCCGTTTTCTTAGGACTATTAAATCGAATATCATCTCCTTCAATCATATTAGAATTAGCCATAACTGCTGCTAATTCAATAATAGCCTTTAATTCACGGACATTACCAGGG
>CAZEOC010000297.1:2075-5458 GCA_964513525.1 uncultured Saprospiraceae bacterium
CATTAACTTATCTTTACCACTTTTAGCAATATCCATTTTTTCCATACCATTTTGCTTAATAAACATATCTAAAAATAGTTTTGCTAACAAAATGATATCGTTACTTCTATCTCTTAAAGGAGGTAATTC
The DNA here is from genome assembly GCA_964513525.1 of uncultured Saprospiraceae bacterium. GTDB lineage: Bacteria > Bacteroidota > Bacteroidia > Chitinophagales > Saprospiraceae > CAWVWD01. Next base: position 2,205 of record CAZEOC010000297.1, read on the forward strand.
TATAGGTAAACCTAACAAACGATAGTATAAATCCTCTCTGAATAATCCAGCATTAACTTGTTCTGCTAAATCTCGGTGTGTCGCTACAATTATTCTTGCATCAAATTTAATCGGCTGCGCACCGCCAACTCGCATAACTTCTCTCTCCTGTAATGCTCTTAATAATTTTGCCTGTAGATTAATATCCATTTCAGCAATCTCATCTAAGAAAAGAGTTCCTTTATTTGCTTGCTCGAACATTCCTATTTTTCGAGTATTAGCACCTGTAAAAGCACCTTTTTCATATCCGAATAATTCACTTTCCAGTAAATCTTTTGGAATTGCAGACATATTTACTGCAACAAAAGGTTTTTTACTTCTATCAGAATTATAATGAATCGTTTTAGCAACAACTTCTTTTCCTGTTCCTGTTTCACCTGTGATAGAAACAGAAATATTGGTTTTCACTGCTTTCTCAAGCATTTTGTAAATACGTTGCATTGCTTTACTGTTTCCATGCAACATTTTACCAAATTGGTAACGGTCAGTTAACTCTTCTTTTAAAGTCGCAACTTCTTCTCGTAATTCTAATTCCTTTTTTAAACGATTGACTGCATTTAAAAGCCTATCACGAGTTTCATTATCTTTCGTAATATAATCATAAGCACCTTGACGTAATAAAGTTACAGCAGTTGCAATATCTTGTTGTCCTGATAATATTATTACACCAATATCTTTATTAAAACTCTTAATCTTTCTCATTACTTCTTCTCCTGTCATATCAGGAAGTGTGTAATCTAAAGAGATGATTGAAGGTTTAAGGTGTAAATTACTGATACAATCTTTTCCTGTTTCAAAAGCCATTACCTCGTGGTCAGGATTCATTTCCATGACATACTTGACCATTCTACGATACATTGGATCGTCTTCTACAACAAAAACTAAGGTTGATTGTGATTTCTTTTTCATGAAATTAATTAAGTGATTTTATTAATTTTCTTAAGGCATTATTAACATTAGCAGCAAAAATATTTCCAATTTTAATAATTTTTTCCCGAATTCGGAAAAAAAATGTCTTTTGATTTTAAATTAAATTTATTATCAATATTTATTTTGATTACAGATTATACCATTGTAAAACGAATTCTGATACAAATTTTAAATTTGAGACTTGAATTAATTCAGTTTCATTTGGCTTCATTTCTTGTATTTGCAATGCTTTTGACCCATTTTTAGAACTGTTAGCAAACCTATCTATCGACAATAGATTGTTAAAGTTAATATACGTTGGTTTTGTATTTCTAATGTTTTGAGAATCTGTTAGTTTTATATTTTTTATATAATAATTATTTTTAATAAGATTATTTTCTTGATTCCAAATTTGATATTCTTGATAGGTTTTGAAAGTAGAAATGGTTCTATTTGAGTCAATCTTTCTCAAATTCGGAATTTTCCAATTGGCTCTTTTTAATATCCAATTTTCAAAATAAATTGATGGTGAATATGCATTTTCCAAATTTAGTTTTTTTGCAAATCTTTGAAATGTATGATTCAAATAATATAAACTTGGCATAATTGGCGAAAAGCTAAGTAGGAATTGATACAAAGGCGAACGTCCTTTTAAAGTTTGAATGCCTAAATCGTAAAAATGGACTTGTTTTTTTAATTTTGAATGCCAAATAATAAATCTTTCATTTTTCTTTTTAATTACTAAATCATTTAGATTAATTAACTCATTATTAGTGGTTTGTATATGCTTATTGTCCAATTTATATTGTAATAATTCGGGATGAATATTAGCATTAAAAAATGTAGCATCAGTATTTTCAACATTAATAAAATCTACATTTTTTGTTTCATTATAGCGTTTAATATCGTTATAAAAATCCTTTGGCATTAAATCTAAGAATCGACCTGACATTTTTCCATATCCCAAACTTAAACTATTCAAAACTGCGTTCAATTCGGTTTGAGTTTCATAAAATTGAGCTAAACATGAAAATGAACTGTTTTTTAGTGAAACGGGCTGAATTTTTAGTTGTTGATTGATTTTTTGAAAATCTTCAATATTTAACTGAATTTTTCCATGTTCATTATATTTATTTAATAATAATTCTTCAACTAAATCTACCCAATTATTGATGAGTTTAGCTTCTTGATTTACAGTTTCGATTTCTTGATTTTCCTCTGAATAGTTTCCATTTTGAACATAGTCTTTATAAAAATCTAAAAGAGAAAGGACTTCCTCATTTTTATAATTTGTATCAAAGTAATCTTGAATTTGTAAACGTTCTTTACCTTTTATAAAATTTAAGTTCTCTAATAATCCATTGAGTTGATTAATTAATTTATTGCATTTTGATTGGTTAATTTTTAAAACGCCTTCGTAGGCTGTGTCTTCATAAATTAATTGTTCTTGCTTGATTGTCGATTTAAATTCAATTCCTTTTTCTTCATTTGTCAATAAAGTTAGAAATAACTGAATTTCTTGATAACTATTTTCTAAAATATGAATTCGTTCATTTATTTCAGCATTCTCAAATTTTTTAATTTGTGTTTGCATTTTATTAAATAAAGGAATTCCAGCTGTTTTTAGAATTTGTATTTCCTTAGAAAATGAAATTAACTCTTCTAACCAGATAGATGATTTTTGATGAAAAGGAAAGATAATTTCTAAAAATCCAATCTCAATTAAAGCTCGAATAAAATGTAATAAATCATCAGATTCAATCTCAATCACTTGATTCACTTGATTCAATAATTCATGAATAGATAAACTCTTTTCTTTATTTAAAATCGTATTGAGAATGTCTAAGATAGGTTGATTCTTCAAAGTTTGAAGTCGTTCTAAATTATGTTGATTTATTAGAAAATCATAATTATTATCTACTATTTTTAAAGTCGGATTCAATCGAATTGTTAAAAAATTAAAAATTTCAGTATTGCTAATAAAAGCAAGTTTAAAAAGTTCCAACAAGTAATTATTCCATTCTAGTTGTTTATTAATATTAAAATTGATGTTATCAGTTTCAAAACATATTGACTTATCAAGAGGAGATAATTTAGCATAACACACAGGAGTAAAAGAAGAAAAAGGTGATGTTTTTGCCGTAGTTCTTGATAAGTATTGTAACAGTGTTTGCTGAATTTGATACTCTTTTTTTCTAAAATTGATTGGGTTTTTGTTGATGTATTTTAAATATTGTTTTGCATAGACAATGCTTGAAAGTGGAAGTGCGGTTTTTAAATTTTTATTATTAGAAATGGATTGTAGT
>CAZEOC010000298.1:0-5450 GCA_964513525.1 uncultured Saprospiraceae bacterium
AAGGATTCTCTATTGCTGTGATTAAACGAGTTGTCGCTTTGTCAATATCCATTTTTAGATTCGTATGAACCGAACCAATTATCATATCGAATTTCGCTAAAATTTCATCATCATAATCTAATGAACCATTATTCAAAATATCAGACTCTATACTTTTAAATATCTTAAATGGTGCTAATTCTTCGTTCAAAGCATCAATTTCTGCCATTTGAGCTAAGACTCGGTCAGGCTTCAAACCGTTGGCGTAGAAAGCAGATTTTGAGTGGTCTGTAATGACTAAATATTCAAAACCTTGTGCTTTGGAATATTCCGCCATTTCTCGCAAAGTATTGTAACCATCGCTGTAAGTAGAGTGGGAGTGAACCACACCTTTTATATCTTTTGCTTTAATTAATTTTGGTAATTTATTCGCTTTCGCTAATTCCAAAATCGCTGCGTTTTCTCGTAATTCTGGTGGAATAATTGGCAAATTTGCCTTTTCAAAAACAGCTGCTTCTGTTGCCAAATTGGTGAAATCAATATTTTCAGCCAAAGCAATAAAACCTTCTAAAAACTCTCGAGTTCCTGTGAATTTGAATAATTTAGAACCAAATTCTTCTGGAGAACAAGTCGTGATTTTTACTGGTAATTCGTTAGCTGTTTGGCAATTATAAAAGAAATCATCTGTGTGATTTAATAATTCTAAACCTGTTTTTTTATTAAAAATATCGTCTAAACTGCCAGTTGTTCCAATCAGAATTTCAATCTTTTGAACAATCGGCAAACGACGACGCATTTCACCTACTAAACTTACTGGAACATTTGGAAGAATTTTTTCGATTTTGCTAATTAATTCTAATGCTTCGCCTTCCAAAGTTGCGTAGCGAAATTTATCCCGAGATTTTAAGAAATATTCGATTTTCTTTTTGAGGTCAAGTTGTGTTTTTTCGCCGAAACCTTTCAGTTTTATCAAGCGATTTTCATTACAAGCGTATAATAATTCACCTAAAGTTTCGACTTCTAATTCTTTCCAAATTACACTGACTTTCTTCGCTCCAAATCCTTTAATTTTTAACATTTCTTGGATTCCTGCTGGCGTTTTTGCCTTATAATCTTCCAACTTTTGCAATTTACCCGTTTCGATAATTTCTCGAACTTTAGCAGCAGTAGATTTTCCCAATCCTTTGATTGCCGAAATTTCAGCATCAGACATTTCCGACATTGGAGAATCGACTTTTCGAATAGCGATATAAGCGTTTTTATAGGATTTTGTACGAAAAGCATTTTCGCCATATAAATCCATAAATCCACCTATCTGATTAAAGTAATTTGCAATATCTTTATTTGTTAGCATTTGATTATTTTATTTTCATAAATAGAAGGGTTTAAAATGCCTTCTAATTTTAGTTGTTTTCAAAAAACTCAAAAATACTTATCCTAATTGAATTGTTCAAAGATAGTGTGATTTTAGCAGAAGTGTTTTTTAAATTTTGGATAAGAATAATAGTTGATTTTTGTTATTAAGGAATGAGGTATAAATAAAGTTACAGAATTTGGCGAAGTATTTTTTATTCTTAACGAGGCGAAAAACGCAGTCATAGCCGTAGCTACGACGAGTATTTTTAACGAAGTTAAGGGTGAAAAAGACAAGTCAAAAATGTAAATTTATTTGTAACTCATTCCTAAGGTTGAACTATGTCAAACGTTAACTCTATGAGATGTAATATTGAATAGCTGAAAGTGATAAACTCAAAAAAGTGATAAACTCTTTCATTAAATTTATATTTATTCTTTATACTTAAACAACTTTAAAAACTAAAACGATGAAAACATTAATTCAATCTATTTTATGCTTCTTATTTCTTTCTATTGCGTTTCCAATTCTTGCACAAGAAGATATGGAAGGTTTATCTCGAGTTCAAAAAGTGATGGGCATTGAAGTCTACTTTTTATCAGAACCAATACGAGAATATGAAGTTGTGCTGAATGAAGGTACAGGATTTAGTGCAGCGTCTTTTTTTACAGCTGGATTAGTGAACGAAACGATATCTACTCGTGCGTCTAAATTTGTTAAAAAAGCAATTGAAGAAGGCAATAAGCAAGGAAAAGAATTCGATGCGATTATCTATAATTCTGGAAAGTCGGTTGTTGCTGTAAAGTTTACTGAAGAAGCGACACTCTCGAATAAAGGCATTGGGAAAGTACAAAAAATCGATGCTTTAGATGTTTATATTTTGAGTGAACCACTCCAAGATTATAAATTAGTGAATAGAAAACATAGTGGAATCAAAGCGAAATCTTTCTTAACTGCGGGTTTGATTAATAATTCTATTGAACAAGATGTCGCAAAAATGATACGTCGAATTAAATCAGATGCAGAGTTTAAAGGTAAAAAAGTTGATGCCGTTATTTATTCTGCAGGAAGAAGCGGAATAGGTGTTAAGTTTGAATAATTGCAATTAATTATTAAAAATATTGAAAGGTCGAATTAGCAACTAATTCGACCTTTTTTATTTTCAAGAATTTGGATTTTGAAAAAAATAAGATTTTGAACTTAACTAAGATTTGAGTATTTTTAATAAAGTTTTTTTGATTTGTAATTGTTTGATTTTAGAAAAATGAAATCAACTCAAACTCATCAAAAAAACATCAATACCAATAAGATATTTCTAAATATAAAAACCTATAATCATGTACCGATTTATTCTAATTATTACGCTTTCATTATTTATAAAAAATGCAAATGCTCAGACTTATGTTCCTTTTCCAACTGGAGTAGATACTGCGGTTTGGTTTGTGTCCTATAGCTATGGACCTTTTGATTATGGCTATTACAATATAATTACGAGTGGTGATACTATTTTTGATGGTAAAGAATATACAAAACTTCATTATGGTGATAATGATGGTAATCCACATGCTTATTATGGAGCCATCAGAGAAGAAAATAAGATTATATATTTAAGAGATTTAATTAGTAATCATCTTCTCGGAAGTAATAACATTAATTCTGATACTATTTTATTTGATTTTAATGTAGAAGTTGGAGATACTGTAAACTGGTTTCATATACAGACAGGAGCTATGGAGGTTTATTCTATAGATAGTGTTCAAGTTGCAGACGGAACTTATCGAAAACAATTTAATTTTGTACATATACATAATGGTTCTATTGGCTTGCAGGCGATTGAAGGAATTGGAAGTAAATTTGGTTTTATTTACGCACCAATAATCGGAGGAGGAGGAACAAGTACGTATTGTTACTTTTTAAATGGTGATTTTGTTTGGACTTCTTGGTTTGGTACAACTGAAAGTGATTGTTATACCTCAACAAAGCAACTAAAACTAAACTCAAATATCAAAATATTTCCCAATCCAACAAATGATGTTTTGAATATTAATTTTGAAAATAAAGAGCAAAGAGAATTAATTATTTTTGACCAATTGGGTAAAGTTGTTCTTAATGAAGTATCGAATGAAACCAATATTATTTTAAACTTGAAACCTTTGGCTAAAGGCTTTTATATACTAGCAATTCAAACAAAAGAAGGACGATTTACGAAGAAAATTATCAAGAAGTAGAGAAAGTAGAAAACAAAAAAAGGTCAAATCAACTCAAGTTGATTTGACCTTTTCAAATTCATCATATATAACTCATCATTTATCACTAAATTAATGCGCTTCCAACCAGTTCTCTCCAATATCCATTCCAACCAAAATTGGAACATTTAGATTTGGAATAGCGGTTTTCATTAATTCTTCGATAATTGGTTTAACCGTTTCTAATTCAGGTTTATACACATCAAAAACCAATTCATCATGCACTTGCATAATCATTTTGGTTTTGAAATTGCCTTCTTTTAGTGCTTTATGAATATTAATCATAGCAACTTTTATCATATCGGCAGCAGAACCCTGAATCGGAGTATTAATTGCAACTCGTTCGGCATTACTACGGGCTAAACCATTGCGAGAATTAATATCTCTCAACTCTCTACGGCGATTCATTAGAGTCGTGACAAAACCGTTTTTACGACATTCGTCCACGACATTGTCCATATAATTTTTCAAGCCTTGATATTGTTGGAAATAATTTTCAATCAATACTTTGGCTTCGCTTCGCTTAATCTTTAATTGTTGTGATAAATTGGTCGCACCAGCACCGTAAATAATACTAAAATTCACGGTTTTTGCATTTCGTCTCTGCTCAGCGGTAACTTCGTCCAAAGCAACGCCATAAACTTTTGAAGCGGTTGCGGTGTGAATATCGGTATTTGTTTGGAAAGCTTCCAACATAGCAGATTCGTTTGCAATTTCAGCAATTAAACGCAACTCAATTTGTGAATAATCGGCAGCTAATAAGATATGATTTTCATCTCTCGGAATGAAAGCTTTTCTGATTTCTCGACCAGCTTCATCTTTAATCGGAATATTTTGCAAATTCGGATTTTCGGAAGATAAACGCCCAGTTGCTGCTCGTGCTTGATTGAATGACGAATGAACTCGACCCGTTTTTTTATTAATTAATAATGGCAAAGCATCGACATAAGTAGATTTCAATTTTGCCAATTTACGGAAGTCCAAAATCTCTTGTACAAAAGCATGATTTTGTGCTAATTCTGATAGTTTTTCTTCACTTGTAGAGTATTGACCACTTTTCGTTTTTCGCCAACGATATGGAATTTTCATCTTGTCGAATAAGACTTGACCAACTTGTTTTGGAGAAGCAATATTGAATTGAACACCAGCTTTTTCGTAAATCGTTTTTTCCTTTGCGGCAATTTGTTCGCCCAAATCTTTAGAATAATTATTCAGAAATTCGCCATTAATACGAACACCTTCAAATTCCATATCCGTTAATACTCGAACCAAAGGCATTTCCAAAGTTTCAAACAATTCTGTTGCACCGTTTTCTTTCAACATTTCCGACATAATCGGTTTTAATTGTAAAGTAACATCTGCATCTTCCGTCGCATATTCTACCACTTTTTCGACAGGAACATCTCGCATTGATAGCTGATTTTTTCCTTTTTTACCGATAAGTGTGGTAATAGAAACAGGTTTATAATCTAAATAAGATTCTGATAAATAGTCTAAATTATGACGTAAATCAGGTTCACATAAATAATGAGCAATCATGGTGTCAAAATACGTTCCTTGTACTTCAACGCCGTACCATTTCATCATCAATGCATCGTATTTGATGTTCTGACCGATTTTCTCAATAGTAGGGTTTTCCAAAACTGCTTTAAACTCCGCAGCGATTGATTTCGCTTCGATTTGGTCCGCAGGAATTGGTACATAAAAACCTTTCTTCGCTTCAAAAGAAAAAGAAATTCCAACTAATTCTGCTTCGTTCGCATCAATTCCAGTTGTTTCAGTATCGAAAGCAAAACTACTTTGTTTTTCTAATTTCGTAATTAGCGTTTGTCGCTTTTCTGCGGTATCAATTAGAATATATTCGTGTTCTG
>CAZEOC010000299.1:0-5443 GCA_964513525.1 uncultured Saprospiraceae bacterium
ATAAAACTGTCTTTCAGGTCGAGGACCAACTAATGAGATTTCTCCTTTCAATACATTCCAGAATTGAGGAAGTTCATCAAATCGATACTTTCTCATCGTTACTCCCCAAGGAGTACAACGATTATCCATATCAGATGCTAATTGTGGTCCATTTTTTTCCGCATCGATGTACATCGAACGAAATTTATAAATCATAAAAGGTTTTCCATTCAAACCAATACGTTCTTGTTTGTAAAAGATAGGTCCTTTAGAAGATAACCTAACTCGAATCGCAATATATAAGTATAAAGGGAAAAATAGTAGTAATACAAAAAGAGAGGCTGAAATATCAATTACTCGTTTCAATAATCGTTGCCATCGAGGCATAATTTCAGGCTTTACTTCTATTAATACTGCACCATAAAGCTGGTTCATTTTTACAGAGCCTAAAATAATATCGTACATATCTGGAATGATTTTGATATTCACATCATAATCAAATATATTATTCAAAATCCCTTTTAATTGGTTATGTTCAGAGGTTTCTATTGCAACTATTACTTCTTCAATTTTATGAATTTTAATAATATCTCCAACATTTGAAACTTGTCCTAATTTAGGGATGTATTTTTCTATTTTTTTTAGTGTATTGCCATTTGTATCAATAAAGCCTTTAAAATGATAACCAATTGCTTTGGGACGACTTGTAATATCTTGATATAATTCTAACGCTCGTTCATTTCCACCTATTATTAAGGTATTAAAACCTACTTCACCAGCTTTGAGACGCCAACTTGCTTTTGTTATTATGATTAATCTAAATATAATTGTAAGAAAATAATGCAGAGAAAATAAAACGATTAATGACTTGAATCTTGTAGCATTATTTGGAACAATATCGTCTTGTATTAGCGTAATAAACAAGAACATCGTACCGATTAAAGTATGAAGAAAGGTTATAAAAATAGCATGCAAACGAGACATTCTATAAATATCCGTATATGTTTCAAGAATAGAATATAACATTACCCAACCAATTGGAATAATCAAGATTCCTGAAAGAAAATTTTGATCTTCTATTATTGATTCATGAAAATTATAATTCTCAATATATACTTTTCGATATAAATAGAAACTTGCCCAAGCAGCTAAAGCCGTTAGAAAATCTACTATTCCAAATATAATTAATCCTAATCGACGTTGTTTAGTCATTATAATGATATAAAATTGGAGTTTGAATTAAACCAAAAGTAAATTTATTAATTAAACTTACTTTTGGAAAATCAATTATGATTTCTTCTTAATACTTCCTCTATTTTCCTTCTTTAAAAAACTGTAAAACTAAGTTTTATGATTTTAATCCTGAAATTTATTACTCTTTCAAGTAAAGTAACTTAATATTATCAACTAAGATTTCTACATCTTCTGTTGCATTATTAGGTCGTTGAGCTTTTATTACTATACGATAGCTTTCGGCAGCAATATCTGCTACATCAGCTCGCAAATTTATATAAATTTTATTCCATTCTTCACTTTCTAACATTCCAACTACATATATTTTTGCAAATTCGATATTACTTGTGACTCCAATAAGCCCAATTTCAAATGGAGCTTCATTTTTATAATCTAATTCTATATACATTGGAGAATCTGTAGGATCCGGTAAATTAAACTCTGCTAAAGTACTCACCTCAATCAAAGGACTTGATTCGGTTAAGAGCATTCGTCCACAATTATTTCCTTGAAATGGATCAACATTACTTAATTCTAATGTAGAAGTAATATTTCCATCAATATCTTGAAAAGGGTTTCCAGTTTCAAAATCACCATTTTTTAATTGCACCTCAACTTCATCAATATAAGTGACAATAGGCTCGATGGTTACTGTTTCTCCAGCTGTTAAAGTAGTCGAATTAATTGAACGATCATAAAATGGATAAACCTCAGGAGTAGAACGAATTCCGTTATCAGATATACCTGCAAAAACTTCAATTTCCTGTTCTCCATCTAACAATATTGGTGCTTTCATCGGTAATTCAAATGCGCCAATCAATTGATTGTCAGCAAAAACCCAAGCATCAACTATTTTATGAGAATTAGAACGTTCCAACTGATAATTAGTCTCTAATTTTACTGTATCTATTTGAATATAAGCTGGTATTTGCTCTGGATCATCAATCAAATCACAACTTTGAAACTGTGATTGTAACAATATCAATAAACCTAAGATTACTATATTCCTTTTCATATTTAATTCCCTTTAAAAGCAAAATTTTTTAATTGTTCTATAAAAACAATTCATTTTTTAATTCAATTTCTTTAGAAATTTGATATGCTAATTTCAAAGCATTATAACCATCTTCTAAAGTTACTTTTGGTTGTGTATCATTGATTATACTTGATGCAAAAGTCGACAATTCCATTTGAATTGCGTTTACTGGTTGAACATCAGGCATTTCCATTTGGATTAATTTTTTTCCCTTCTGCGTTTCAATTTCAATAACAGGTTTATCGCCCAAACTTTCTTTTTTATCAATATCGTATAAACGAACAATTTCCGTTTTTTTAGATAAAAAGTCTAAACTTACATAACCATCTTTTTGAAATAATCTTACTTTTCGCATTTGTTTTAACGAAAGGCGACTTGCCGTAACATTTGCAATACAACCATTTTCAAATTCAATCCGAGCATTACTCAAATCAGGTGTATGACTAACCACTGAAACACCAGTTGCTTGAACAGATTTTACTGGGCTTTTGACTAAATTTAAGATAATGTCCAAATCATGTATCATCAAATCTAAAACTACAGATACATCTGTTCCTCTCGGATTAAATGTCGCTAAACGATGTACTTCAATAAACATTGGATTGAGTTGACTTTCGTCGATTGATAACATTGCAGGATTAAAACGTTCTACATGCCCAACTTGTACCTTTACTTGATGTTTTTCTTTTAATTTTAACAGAATTTCAGCTTGCTCAGGAGTTTCTGTAATTGGTTTTTCTATAAAAACATGCTTTCCTTTTTGAATTGCCAATTTTGCTAATTCAAAATGAGTCGTTGTCGGCGTAACAATATCAATTGCATCTACTTCATCTAATAAAGCTTCTACCGTATCAAACCGCTTAAGATTATGTTCTTTAATTATATTTTGAGCATTACTTTCATTTGGATCAAAGAAGCCAACTAATTCAAACTCTTCCACTAATTTAATACATTTAACATGTATTTTACCTAAATGACCAACACCTAAAATTCCAACTTTTAACATCATATATCTTTTTGAAAACGCCACAAAAGTAACAAACTATACTTGAATTAGAAACAACTTATTTAGGTAAAACATTATTAATTTTACAATAAAAATAGGCTTTCCAATATCGGAAAGCCTATTTAAAATAATGGTAGATCCTGCACTTAAACCAAAGTCCAAACCTTTTCCAAAGCTCGTTCAATTCCACTTACATCTTTACCTCCAGCACTTGCAAAGAAAGGTTGTCCGCCGCCGCCGCCTTTGATTTCTCGAGCGATTTCACGAATCATTTTTCCTGCATTATATCCTTTAGTAGCAACTAATTCTTTATTAATAAAAATAGTCAAATTAGGTTTGCCACCAATATTAGCACCAGCTACAAAAAACAAGTTTTCAATTTCATTATCTAATTGAAACGCTAAATTCTTCAATGCATCAGCTGAACCAATTTCTACTTGACTGATAATAAAAGTTACACCATCTTTTTGTACTGCTTTTGCTTTTAATTCAGTTTTTGCAATCTGTGCTTGAAGTGTATATAAAGCTTCAACTTGCTTTTGTAATTCTTTATTTTCCGCTTGTAATTTTTCTACTGTTTGAGCGATTTTTTTCGGATTCTTAAACAATCCACGAACTGCATTTAATTCTGCTAATTCCTTCGCTAAATAAGCTTCCGCTTTTTCCGCTGTAACTGCTTCTACCCTTCTCACACCTGCAGCAACTGAACTTTCACCAGTTATTTTGAATAAACCGATTTGACCAGTTTGTTGTACATGACAACCGCCACACAATTCTTGTGAATAAGAAGAATCGAAAGTAATCATACGAACAGTTTCTCCATATTTCTCTCCAAAAAGCATCATTGCACCAGCTTCTTTTGCTGCTTCAATCGAAATACTTCGTGCTTCTTTTAAAGTAATATTTTGACGAATTTTTTGATTTACAATCGTTTCTATTTCTGCTAATTGTTCGTCTGTAACTTTATCAAAATGAGAAAAATCGAAACGAAGTTTATTATCATCTACCAACGAACCTTTTTGAGTAACATGTGTTCCCAAAACTTGACGTAAAGCAGCGTGTAACAAGTGTGTAGCAGAATGAACATTTTCAGTTGCTCCTCGTTTTTTGCCATTCACAGCAGCTTTTACGACAGTATCAATACTTTTTGGCAATTTTTTAACTAAATGAATAATTAACTCATTTTCCTTTTTTGTATCAATAACTTCAACTCGTTGTTCTCCAAAGAATAAAAATCCTTTATCACCAACTTGTCCTCCACCTTCTGGATAGAATGGCGTTTTATCTAAAACAATTTGATATTGTTTTTTCTTCTTTGCTGTAACAGTTCTATATTTTACAACTCTCGAAACTGTCTCCAATTCATCATAACCAACAAATTCTACATCTTGGTCATCTGTCAAAACATCCCAATCGCCTACTTCTTTTTTAGCGTCTTTTTTTCCTCTTTCTTTCTGTGCTTTTAGTGCAGCATCAAAACCAGCCTCATCTGCTTTCACACCTTTTTCACTTAAAACTAACTGCGTTAAATCAAAAGGAAAACCATATGTGTCATATAATTCAAAAGCGGTTTCGCCATCTAAAATACCGTTAGATATTTCAATAGATTCTAAACGTTTCAAACCATTTCCAAGCGTTCTTAAAAATGATTCTTCCTCTTTTAAAATCACATTTTTAACAAAAGTCCTTTGCGCATATAATTCAGGAAAAACGTTTTTAAATTCATCTGCTAAAACATCCATTAAATCATGCATCAATGGCGTTTGAATATTTAAAAACGAATAATAATAACGAACTGCACGACGCAAAATTCGACGAATAACATAACCAGCTCCAGTATTTGAAGGCAGTTGACCGTCTGCAATCGTAAACGAAACCGCACGAATGTGGTCTACAATTACTCGAAAAGCAATATCTCTTTTACTATCTGTACTTCCATATTTGAATCCAGATTTGTCTTCCAAAAACTTTAAAGAAGCAGTAAAAATATCGGTATCATATGTTGCAGATTTCTTTTGTAAAGCCATCGTCAATCGCTCAAAACCCATTCCTGTATCAATATGTTTTGAAGGTAATTCTACCAATGATCTATCGGCTTTTCTTTCAAATTGAATAAAAACCAAGTTCCAAATTTCTACAACTTGAGGATGATCTTCATTCACTAAAGATTTTCCATCAACCTTTGCTTT
>CAZEOC010000300.1:0-5436 GCA_964513525.1 uncultured Saprospiraceae bacterium
AAGGTTACTTATTTTCTGTAAGAAAATGAATAATCTTTCAGGTTGGTCAATAAATGCAGAAATTGTCAAAGAGCCCATTTTTAAATTGGTAACTTTATATTTTGGTTCTTTGATAATATGTAAATGACCAGTCTTATTTCTACAATCGTGAAACTCTTAGACCTATCAGGAAGTAACTTAGTATTTTTAGGAATACCACATTTTCACGATAGGTTTGTTTTTTATAAGGCAAATTTATAACATCAGTTAATAATTCGCATATAATATTTTTTATTCTATTGATTCCCAACTATTTTTCAATTCTCTCTCGTTATTTTTACAAAATCATTCAATTTATAATCAAGGCAAAGACCTTGTCGTTTGTCCAACTAAATCGCCTATTATGAAATATTTTCTTTTATCATTTATATTAATGTTTTCCATTAATGTAACATTTGCTCAACAAATTCGACAATATCCGGAAAGCAGCCAATTTGCTTTAGTATATAAAATCACTGATGACCAAGCAGAAATTTTGGCAGCCGCAGGTTTTGAAAGTAATCAGGAAGCAGCGGATTTATTCCAATCTTTGGATATTTTAAACACGCCGATTGACACGATTTATTTGAATAAAACACGAAATCCATATTATGCCAATAGAAACAAATATTCAATTGGACATTATGTTGCCGTTCGAGCAATGGGCGAATATTTAGAATATAAATTTTTAGGATATTACGATATTGGAATTGTACCAATTATACATGATAAAAAATTCCATTTTCATATTGTTGATACTTCAGGAAATTTTGTAAATGCTAATGAGGTAACCATAAATGGAAAGTCCGTAAAGTATAATAAAAAAAAGCAACGCTATGAACATCGAAAATTCAAAGATGAACGGTTTTTAGCAGTTGAATATAATGGTAAAAAAGCTTTTTTTGAAGTTGATGCTAATCACAGTCATCCTAATTATTGGAATAGAGGAAATTGGTTCGTTCGTAAATGGAATTGGATTCGTTATGCGAATATATGGCATTCTCCATTATACGCTTTAGGTAATACTTGGCGACGAATTTATATGCCTTTTAAAAATCAATGGGAAGTTAAAACTTATGGTTATATCACTACGAATAAACCAAAATATTTGCCGAATGATACGATAAAAATCAAAGCATATTTCGTACGAGATAATAAGATTCCTTATAATTCTCCACTGACTTTACGAATTACACAATATGGAAATTATAATTTTGAAACAACCGTCAAACCGACTTCAAAAGGCAGTTATATCTTTGAATTTCCATTAGGCGATTCCTTAAGATTAGATAAAACATATACGGTTTCTTTTTATAAAAGAAACCGATTCTTGATGTCCACATCTTTCACGTATGAAGATTATCAATTAGATGAAATTAGTTACGAGTTACGAGCAGATAAAAAGAAATTTAAACGCAACGAACCGATTGTTTTTTATGCCGAAGGAAAAGATAAAAATGGTCGAAATGTCATGGATGGCGATGTGGAATTAACGGCAAAAATTAATAATATTGGCAGTTATCACGCTACATCGGTTTACATTCCCGACACTTTATTTCATTACAAAGGTGCGTTAGAATTAGGTGGAGAAATGCGTTTTCCGTTGGAAAAGGAAAACATTCCGATGGCGGATTTTATGGTGAATGTTTATGCCGTTTTCACAAATAGTAATGGCGAACTACATCATAAAAACCTAAATTTTACAGTCATTAGCGATACGGCTTATATTGAAATGTCATTGGAAGGCGATTCACTTTTGGTCGATTATATCGAAAATGATAAATCAGTTTCGACCTTAGCGACCTTAGAATTTAATATAAAAGCCTCTAATTTTTATGTCGAAAAAACGGTACAATTACCTTATAAACAAACTATAAATCCCGTTTTTAGTACGATTACTGTCAGAACCAAAAATGAATTTCAAGTACTCAATTTACAAGGTTCTAATCATTCCGACTTAACTATTCCAACGTTTGATTTGGTGCAAACGGTAGATTCGGTTTATGTCTTTGGAAATAATCCGAGTGGCTTGACGGTCAATTATGAAATTTATCGAATTAATCGAAAAATTGCGACAGAAGAAAGCAACGATAAAACAATTATTTGGAAAGATAAAATACGTCGAAAAACTTCTTATCGAATTGATTATGAATATGTTATCAATGGAGAAGGGAATAACGGTTCTAAAAGATTTAATTATGCAAAAAATCAATTAACCGTTGAAATTGACCAACCAACGATTATTCAACCTGGAGAAACGGTTGATGTAAAAGTCAAAGTTCGCAAAAGCAATAAAAGGAATGCACGAAACGTGAACCTCGTCGCAGGTGCTATAAATACGCAATTCGGAAATACGAATATTTGGAAATACGATGTGCCATTTTATGGTGAAATGAGTGAATCGAAGAACGTTCCGAATTATAATTACAATAATCATTTAAAGTATTCGGTCAAATCATATACTCAATTTTCGTGGCGAGATTTTATCAATAATCGCTTTCAAGAAGATTTGGAATTAGATAAAAAATTGTATTACCGATTGTTATTTACCGAAAGTATTTACAAAGAAAGTGTCAATATTCCGAGTGATGAAAGTTTTGCACAATTTGCTCCTTTTATAGTAAAAGATGGACAATTTCAAAAAATATATTTGGCTTATGCCAATCGTCAATTCGTCTATTATCATGATGCAGAATCGCCTTATAGTTTTAAAGGTCGAGCAGGTTATAATCAAATTACGTTGCGAGGTTTGGATTTTGAAATTATCATTGATAGCGTTTATATGAAAACTGGTGAGAAGCTATTTTTCTCTATTGATTTAGATAATCTACCAAAAAACACACGACTTTATAATCGACCAAACAAATGGACAAGTGCAGAACAAGCCTTAATTCGTTCGTCTATTTTTACCTATCGACATACTGGAAATCCTACACAAATTTATATTTGGGAACGTAATATAGTTTCTCAGTATAATATTGGAAAACGAGAAATTAATTTTGGTCCTTTTTCCTATCCTGATTTGACTATGATTAAGAAAAATCAATTTAAAACGGAATTTGAATTTGAACCTGGTTTTATTTATGAAATTGAGAAAAATCGAGAACGTTTATATCATAATCCCGATTTTCCGAAGGAACGCATTCAGCAAATTGGTAGAATTAATCGAAGTATTAATTTAGCTGACACTTTATTTACCAATCGAAATATTCCAGTTTTTAATAAACCTTATGTCGAACCATTGATAATTAAAGAAATGCGAGCAGCATTTACGACTGTTCGTTACACTCCCATAAATGGACGACCTCGCTATAAAACAAATCCTCAAGATAGTGCGATTTACAGCATCATTCTTGTCAAAGACGATACGCAACAAAAATGGTTCTATCAAGGTAGTATCAATATTTTCAGAGGTTTACAACCTGGCGATTATACTTATTACAGCTACACACATTGGGGAAATTATCACAAACATAATATGACTATTCGTAAAGATACAATGCTTTATGAATACCTTGAAAATCGAGTTTTTGAGAAAGATGATAATTTAGAATTATTAAAATCCTTGATTGCGTTAAAAGATATTGTGATTCCGCAGCAGTCGATTGGACAAAATAATAACAAACCATCAACCATAAAACCAACGCAAAAACCTAAAGAAACGATTACTTATTCAGGTCCAACTTATTCTGTTTCGGGAACAATTAAAGATGAAAATGGTGAAGCACTTATCGGTTGTTCTGTCATTATTAAAGGAACTGAAATTGGTACAATCACGGATTTAGATGGAAATTATACGATTAAAGTTCACGAAAACAATCGAAATCCTGTCTTATTGATTTCTTATCTTGGTTATAAAACCCAAGAAGTCAATGTCGGATTAGAAAGTACAATGATTACAACTACAATGAATGAAGATGCAGATGTACTTGAAGAAGTTGTCGTTGTCGGTTATGGAGTAGCATCGGGAATAGGAAGAACAGAAGAAAAAATACAAACAATGTCCATCGAATCGGATGTAATTCAGCGTTTACCTAGTAAGAGTGTGGATCAAGCATTAATGGGAAAAGTCGCAGGCGTTTTAGTAGAAAATCGCACTGCCGATACCGATTATTATCTCGATGGCGTTTTAATCACCGATACCACAATGTTGAATAATCTACAAGCAAGTTCAAAAATCCGTTCTCGATTTTCGGATTATGCTTTTTGGCAACCAAACTTAATGACTGATAGCGAAGGAGAAGCAACTTTCCGAGTTACTTATCCTGACGATATTACATCGTATCAAACATTTGTGGTCGGAATGGATAGACGACACCATTTCGGAATCGCCACCAAAAATGTGCAATCACAAAAAATGGCATTGGCACAATTAGCTGTTCCTCGCTTTATGATTCAAGGCGACAAAGCCAATATTATCGGTAAATCCTTAAATTATTCCAACGATTCTTTACGTATAAAATCGACTTTCCTTTTGGAAAATGATATACTGGAATCCAATGAATTTTGGTTGAAAAATGCAAAAATTGAAACGACTGAAATAATTGCCAATACAGATAAAGATACGTTACAATTGACGTATAAAATGGAACACTCAAAGTTCTTTGATGGCGAAAAACGTCCGATTCTAATTTATCGAAAAGGTGTGGAAGAAACCGTTGGTTCGTTTAATATTTTACATGGTGATACGTCGTTGACATTGGAATTTGAGCGAGATAAAGGAAATGTCAAAATGTATGCAAGAACAGACATTTTGGAAGTGTTGTTGGAAGATATGCAGTACTTGATTGATTATCCTTATGGTTGTAATGAACAGACGGCAAGTCGCTTGTTAGCCTTGTTGATGGACAAACAAATCAAAACGGCATTGGGACATAAACCGCCAAAAGACGAACTGATTATGAAAATGGTCAAACGCTTAGAAAAAGCTCAAAATCCAAATGGTTCTTGGGGTTGGTGGCAAGGAAATTCTAAAAATTATTGGATGACGAATTACGTTCTGAAAGCTTTATACGCTGCCGATACTTCTGGTTACAAAACCCAAAGTTTTGAAACAGGTTTGCGTTTTGTAACGAACTCATTAGAAGAAATTTCTCCTTACCAAATATTGAGTTCTATTGAATTATTGAGTGATGTTGGTCAGAATATGGATTATGAAAAATACATTAATCAAGTTGATTCTGTCTTGCGTTCTTCTAAGTATCACAATGGTTATTACAATCAATTGCGAATCATTAAAATCAAGCAACAACATGACTTAGACTACGATTTATCTATTTTGGATAGTTTGGAAAATCAAACCTTATTTGGTGGAATTTTCTATGATGTGAATAAAAAGAAATATCCATATTATCGTTGGTATTGGTACTCGAATCACTATAATTTGACACAATTAGCATATCAGATTTTAAAGAATGA
>CAZEOC010000301.1:0-5431 GCA_964513525.1 uncultured Saprospiraceae bacterium
ATACTTGGATAATTGTGTTCAGGTACTTAAAACCCATAATTCGTAACCGACAACTCAAAAACAACTCAATTTTTTTATCTACCTTCGTCGCAGATTTCGGTAATTAATAGAATAACACATTTTATTAATTTTAAAAGGGAATTCGGTGAAAATCCGAAACAGTCCCCGCTGCTGTAAACTTGATTTTACTTTATTAATAAAGTGAAGAAGTGCTAACCAAAGGTCACTGTTTTAATTAAAAAAATGGGAAGGCGTTAGTTACTTCAAGTGAGTCAGAAGACCTGCCAAAATCTTTGTTTGAAATTTTATTATTTGCTAATTATCTATTGCTAATCGGTTTTTCAAGGAATTGCCGATTAACGAATAATTATTAATGAATAACAAATTTCAAAGATATTTCGATTTTAACTTTCGGAGGAAAAGTTGCGGAATTTCGTGGGTTATTTATTGATTCTTAGACCTGAAAGATTTTTTTAAATCTTTCAGGTCTTGGAGTGGTTAAACACGTCATTTTGCTTTCATTTCCTTTGCTAATAAATTGGTAATGAAAGGCTTTTGGTTTACATTATTTATTGGTTTTACCCTTTCGGTTTCAGCACAAATAGATACAACTTTGTATTTAGAAACGGTGGATATTTCGACTGTAAAAATCCGTAAATCTGTTGTTGGAAGCCAAACTCAAACTTATTCTAACGAAAATCTTCAAACTTTTTCTGCTCGAAACGTCGCTGAATTATTGCAACAAGAAAGTGGCGTATTTATCAAAACATATGGTTCGGGAAGTTTAGCAACAGCTTCAATGAGAGGCGGAAATGCTGGACATACTTTGGTACTTTGGAACGATTTGCCGATTCAAAGTCCGATGTTGGGTTTATTGGATTTGTCGCTTTTGCCGACTGGTTTAATGGATGAAATTTCGGTGCAACAAGGCGGCGGAACAGCAAAATGGGGAAGCGGAGGAGTTGGTGGCGTAATTGCTTTAAATAATCAAGTTGATTTTAAGAATAAAATTGATGGTACAGCTCAAATAAATTTTGGTAGTTTTGG
The DNA here is from genome assembly GCA_964513525.1 of uncultured Saprospiraceae bacterium. GTDB lineage: Bacteria > Bacteroidota > Bacteroidia > Chitinophagales > Saprospiraceae > CAWVWD01. Next base: position 1,048 of record CAZEOC010000301.1, read on the forward strand.
TTTGTTTCAGCAAGATTTAACTGCTAAAATCGGTAATGAAAAGTTTCAAAGTCATACCAAAATATCGCATCAACAAGCGGAAAATGATTTTACTTATTTTCTAACGCCCGACTTTAGTCGAATTAATGAAAATGCTGCTTTTCAACAACAAAATTTTCTACAAGATTTTTATTTTAAAATCAAGCCAAATCAAATCTTATCGACTCACTTTTGGTTACAACAATCAAAACGTCAGATTCCACCAACAACAGTTCAAGTACGTAGTGAAGCTCGACAAAATGATGCTGCAACTCGTATTATTTTAGACTGGAAAAATATTCAAAACCGATATTTATTAAATACTAAAGTTGGCTTTTTTAAGGAGAAATTGGATTATTTCGATGAGCAAATCGGCCTGGAAGCGCCAAGTGGATTTTCTACTTTTTTGTTCGATTTTGAACTCGATTTTTTTATTAATAATCAACATAAAATTGCTTTTGGAACAACCCATAATTTAACCAAAGCGAAAGCAAATAATTATATAGAGAATCCTACGGAATATCGAGCTGCCTTATTTGCCAATTATATATTTGATATAAATAAATGGAATGGGAAAATAGCAATTCGGCAAGAAATGGTTGATGGTGTTTTTGTACCGATTACGCCATTGGTTGGTATTGAAAGAAATATTGGAAAACACTTTTTAGCGAAAGCTAAAGTCAGTCGAAATTATCGTTTACCAACTTTAAATGATAGGTTTTGGACTCCAGGCGGAAATATTGATTTATTAGCGGAAAACGGTTGGAGTGAAGAAGCGACTTTAGCTTTCCAAAAGCAGCAAAAAAAATGGAAAATTGATATTTCAACTACTGCTTTTAATCGAAATATGAATAATTGGATAATGTGGATTCCTTTAGATAATCAAGGCTTTTGGTCGGCTAATAATGTAGCGAAAGTTTGGAGTCGAGGCTTAGAAAATCGCTTGAAATTTGAGCAATCAATCAATGCTTTTCAATATCAGATTTCTATTGGTTATAATTGGGTGCGTTCTACAAATGAAATTGCGATTGAACGACCTGCGATTCCTAAGAATCAACAATTATATTATACACCAGAACATCAACTATTCGGAAATTTAAAATTAAAGTATAAAGATTTTAATGTCACGTATTTTCATCAATTCACTGGTGAAACTATTGGAATTGGAGAAAATTTGCCGAGTTACGATATTGGAAACTTACAAATTGGTTATGCTTTGAAAATGGATGATTTTAATGGGCAAATACTATTGAATATTCAAAATATATGGAATACAGAATATTTTATTGTAGAACGTCGTCCGATGGCAGGACGAATATTTGGGGTTTCAATTATTACGAATGTTCCATAAGAGGAACTCACCCCAACTCTTCTCTTAAAAAAGAGGAGCTTTAGGTTTCAACTTAATAAAAGTGATGAAGCTAAATATGACTACTATTTGTGAAAAAAAAATCAATAAATTATATAAAATAAGATTTAAAATTTATTAATAAACACACTTCAAATTGAGATTTTAGTCCTTCTTTTTTAAGATAGGGGTTTGGGGTGAATTCAACACATCAATATACTTTTATGAAAAAAACATTGACATTAATTTTTGCGATTTTGACCATTACGATGAATGCACAAACAACGGAAAACTTTGAAGGATTTAATATTGGATTAGATTCGGCATTAAACGGAAGTGATGGAAACGGCGGATTTCAGTTAGCAAATGCCTTTTTACCAAACGACTATAATTTACAATGGACATCTTGGTCAGGTTTTGCAATTTCGAGTATGCGAGATACGACAACGCCAGGTTATTTGAATGATTTAAGTGCAATTACTGGAAGTGGTTATAATTCCGATACTTACGCAACTGCTTATTTGACAGGGGAAAAAAGAGTTGTTTTAGGAGATTCTGCGATAGGTGGAATCGTGAATGGATTTTATATTACTAACAGTACTTATGCATATTTGAGTATGCGAGACGGCGACGGTTTTGCAAAGAAATTTGGTGGTGTAACTGGAAACGATGCAGATTTTTATTTATTAACGATTAAGAAATATAAAGATGGTGTTTTAGGCTCAGAAACGGTTGAATTCTACTTAGCTGATTATCGTTTTTCTGATAATTCACAGGATTATATTGTTAATGATTGGCAATATGTAGATTTGACAAGTTTGGGTGATGTGGATAGTTTGTCTTTCAATTTGACTTCTTCTGATAATAATGCTGCTGGAATGTTGACACCAGCTTATTTTTGTTTTGATGATTTCAAAACAGCAGATTATGCAGTTTCTACAAACGGAATCGAAAAGCCAGTTTTTAGTATTTATCCAAATCCAACAACTGATTTTATCTTAATTGATGGAATTTTTGGTGTGAATAATACTTATAGAATTACGAATGCAAAAGGACAAATAATTAAAACTGGTCAAGTTTCTGATTTTGATAATCGAGTTTTAGTTTCTGATTTGGTGAATGGAAATTATGTAATTTCGATTGAAACGGAAGCTGGAATTGTGAGTGAAATATTTATCAAAAATTAGAATATATTATCAAGATTATGAAATAATCTAAATCTATCAATTAGAAATTATGATGATAATTTATTCCTGTTAGATTAATATAAAGCAACCAATCAAAACTTACTGCAAAAAGTAAGTATACAACGGTAATTAAACGATTTAAGCTTCTTGCTTAGTTGTTCGATTACCGTTTTTATTTTATATTTATAATCAATAAACTTCCATTTAGGATTAAAAACCTCATTTATGAAACAGTTATTTCAATTCATTTTTTCAATTCTAATAATTATTAGCTTTTCACAATGTCACCAAGAAGCCGAGAAGAGTTTAATTGCTCCGATTGACTCACCGGTGAATCCTTATAAATTTCCAGGTGAAAAATATACTTATGTTAAAACCTATTCTATTAATCGAACTTGGGATGTGGATTCTTTGTTTGGTGCTTGTTTGGATAGAGATATGAGTAAAGTTAGAAATGATGTTCTGGATGATAGATTAGAACATAGCGAGGATGCACTAATGGGAGATTTTTGGATTGGAGAACGGTCAATTTATAATAGTAAAGGTAAGAAAGCGAAAACTGCTCAGTTAATTAAAAAATTAACATCAGAAGAGATAGAAAACTTCCGAAAGTTAATGATAAAAGACCATGACAATATGATACTTTCAAGCTATTGTTATCATACTTATCGCGATGCAATTGTATTTTATAATAATAATGATAAACCCGTTGGTTGGATAAATTTCTGTTTTAGTTGTGGAGACTTAAATTCTAATTGGCGAAAAATATATGATTATGAACAAGATAGTTTATTAAGTATTAAACAATTTTTTATCAATTTAGGACATCCAATTTTGGAAGATAAAGATTAAATTATGAAAAAATCAACTATAATTGCTACATCAATTACCACTTTTTTTTGTGTTTTATCTATGTTGCCAGTTTTTTTCGGTGTATTAATCGGAGGACATTATGCACGAGAAGATATAAGCCCTTATAATCAATTGGTATTTTTAATTTGGCTTGTCTTTTTTTTAGGTCTATTTGGAATTAAGAAACTTGGTTTTCAAATTAGTACAAAATATTTCAGAGCTTCAATTTTGATAGTTTTCTTTATTCTAATATTAGGAACGTTGAAGTTTCAAGAAGACTTGAAAAAATATGAACAGCGACAATTGGAGAAGCAAGAAATCATCACAAAATAATTTCAAATCTATGAAAATTAAACTCTTATTTCTACTCTTAATATTAACTTTAAACAGCTATGCTCAATATACTGTAACGATTAGAAAAAAGATTGTTTGTGAAGCTTTTTGGCAAATGTTCGAGCAGGATAGTTTGATTTTTGAGTTTCAAAATATAGAAGATGAAGTTATTAATTTTCAATTAATTACCACTCGAATAGATACCTCAATCAATCCTTTATCTTGCGACCCAATTAATTTCAATCTTGAATCTTATATTATTACTAAGTATTCATTCAGTTGTGAGGATATTTCTAAAATGCTTTTTTACTATAAGGGAAAGTATCTCGAAAAAGCGAGTTTTTATATTGAAGTTTATGATAATACTGGAAATTATGCTGGAGAAAAGTTATTATTTAAGATGATTTATAAAAAAGATGATTAAAACCGTATTACTCTTGAAATACTTACGATTTTAATCATTTTTTAATTAAAACTACTGATGTGCCGTCATTCCGCCCATGACTTTTTTCATAATTTTGACCTTTGCCCACCTTGGAACAGTTCTTATAGAATAGACTAAAAATTTGGTAAAAGAACCAGGTAAAACTGTTTGCTTTTTGCCTAATGATTTTAAGATTGGTACACCGATTTGTTCAGGTGTTAA
>CAZEOC010000302.1:0-5426 GCA_964513525.1 uncultured Saprospiraceae bacterium
TACAACCTCAAGACACTTATACTTGGATAATTGATTACGAATTAGATTCTGGTGCAAAAGAGATTTTAAAAGGGAATGTTTTATTAGTACGATAATAAAAATAGTATAATTTTATTTACCTCATTATTATTAAATATTCAATATTGAAATCACTTATTAAATATTCAATCTTATTTATAATTTTATTATTATCAAATGATTTGATAATTGCCCAATCTATATCTTATCGAAGCTTAACTACAAAAGATGGCTTGCCAAGTAATACCGTTTATCAAATAAAACAAGATAAAAAAGGATTTATTTGGATTGCTACGGCTAATGGTTTGGCGCGTTATGATGGGAAAAGTATAAAGCTATATAATCCTACGAATATTAAGGATAAAGATATGATAGGACTTCTCGTGGATTCTAATGACAAGGTTTGGTTTTGGAATATTTCAGGAGAGTTATACTACGTAGAAAAAGATATTATACAAAAGAAGAAACTTGAAGGAAAAAAAGTCTTGAATTTCACTCAACAGAATTCTGAAAAATATTGGTTTATTTCTAAAAATGATGGTCTGTATCAATTATTAAATAACGGTAGTATTACTTGTATTGAAAAGAATAAAAATTTAAAAAGATTATATGTGGAAGGTGACTCTTTATTATCAGGCTATGGTTCAGAAGTTCATATATATACTAATAATAAGAGAAAAAGTGTTTTTGTCGTTACAGGAAAAGATGAAAATAAAAATTTTATAGAAGAGCGTTTTTTTTTCAAAATTCTTAATAAAAAAAGATACACTATACAATATCCTCAAAATACAATTTCAAGAATTGATAAAAACGGTTTATTCGTAAATGAGCCATTCAAAAAGTATTCATCTATGTTTTCAGATAGAATAATAAATATATATCAAGATAAAAAGTCTAATTATTGGATTACTACTTCACAATATGTCTTTATATTTGATAGTAACTATCAACCACTAAACAATAAGCAACCTATTTTATCCGACGAAAAAATAAATGACTACATTAATGATATTGAAGGAAACCACTGGTTAGCAACTAAAAACAAGGGCATCAAAATTATTTCATCAATAAACCTTATTTCCGACCAACATAATTCATTGGAAAATGGTATTTACAGCTTATCTCTTATTAATGACGATTTATTAATTGGTCTTGACAAAGGAATGTTAACAATAAAAAATTTAGAAACTAACAAATTTAGTATATGGAAATTTGATAGTAATGAGCCTATAAACCAAATAAATAAGGCAGCAAATGAAAAAATCTGGTTAAGTTCTTATACTCAATCAGTTTACTTATCTAAAGATTATACTTCATTTACTGAAAATATTGGGAATCGTATAATCAGTTATAAAACAATTTGGAATAGATTGAAGAATGAACCATTATTTATTGGCGAGCATGGAGGTGTGCTAAAAATACCATCAGCTGAAATTCCCTTTTTTACTCAAATTAATCAAACACGAAAAGAGTATACTTGGAAGAAGCTGCAACTTTTATACTCGGTCAAAGGCATCAACGAACGAACCTACGCCATCGAAAAAGTAAAAAGCGAATATTGGTTTGGAACGACAGATGGTTTATACCATTATAAAAAAGATTCGGCTATTCTAACTAAAATACCCGAACTACAAAATACTTGGATTACACATATTATTAATAAAAATGATACAACTTGGGTAGCCACACAAACGGACGGTTTATTTCAGCTTATTAATAAAAAAGTCATTAAAAGCTATAACGATAATAATGGCTTAATTAGTAATAATTGTAAAACCTTATCGATAGAAAACGGAGTAGTTTGGGTAGGTACAAACAATGGTATTAATCGAATTAATTTGGCAAAAAATGAGATTGAATTAATCAATAATTTAGATGGTTTACCCAATAATGATATTAATGCTTTGGTTTTAGATGAACAAAACGTATATATCGGAACATCCGAAGGCTTAACGAGTTTTAATAAAAATATTTCAACAAAAAATACGACTCCACCTCCAATTCATTTATCTAAGTTTCAAATTTTCGAAAGAGATACTACTTTATCTGATAGTTATGTTTTAAATCATAATGATAATAATATTCGTATCGGTTTTACAGGGATTTCTTTCAGAAGTCAAGGTACATTTAAGTATAAATATCGAATGTTAGGAATCTCTGATAAGTGGATAGAAACCAAAACAGATTTTGCTTCTTATCCGATTTTAACCTCTGGCGATTATACTTTTGAAGCATATGCAATCAATGAAGATGGAGTTGAAAGTGAAAATCCAGTTCGTATCAAAATTTATATTAAAACACCTTTCTGGAAAACTTGGTGGTTCACTGTACTCTGTTTTTCAACTGCGCTTACAATTATTTGGGGAATTTCGTGGTATAGATTTAAACAGATTGAAGAAAAATTAGAACGAGAAAAAGAGTTTCAACAGCAATTAAGTGAATTGGAAATGCAAGCCTTACAAGCACAAATGAATCCTCATTTTATTTTTAATGCTTTAAATGCTATTCAACATTATTTAACAATCGGAGAAGGAGAGGATGCTATACTTTATTTAGCAAAATTTGCTAAATTGATTCGGACAATTTTTGAATATTCAAAGAAACAAACTATTTCTTTAACTCAAGAAATAGAGTTCTTGGGTCTTTATATTGGATTAGAAAAACTACGTTTTAAAGATAAGATAAATGTTGAAATTGAAATCGAAGAATCAATTTATACGGACGAAATTTCTTTACCACCATTATTGATTCAGCCTTTAATTGAAAATGCCTTCAAACATGGTTTTTTACACAAAAAAGGCTCAGGTAACTTAAAAATAAATTTCTATACAAAAGATAATTTCTTTAAATGTAGTATTATTGATGATGGCATAGGAAGAGAAGCAACTCAGAAATTAAAAAATTGGAAATCAAAAATTCATCAATCATCTGGTTTAAAAACTACGGAAGAAAGATTAGAAATTTGGAGTAAACATTCCAATTTTAATGATAATGATTTAGAAAATATTAATCTTTTTAAAATCACGGATTTAAAAGATGGAGAGAAAGCACTGGGAACAAGAATTGACATCACTTTTGGTAAGTATTACTTAGAGGAATAATAAAATTATTCCTCTAAGACAGTTTTGTAGTAATTCTCTAAGCTTTTTCTTTATTGTAATGCACGGTAACATTAAACCACATCGCACGAGAAACTCGGAAAATCCAAACAAAAATCAAAGCCATAAAAGCGATCAACAATAAAAATGACATATTGATACTCACTCCAAAACCTAAAATCAAAACGCCAACAAATCCTAAGCAAAAGAATCCAGTCCAAATATACGAAATGAACATTGCACCATAATAATAGCCTGGTTCAGGCATATAATTTTGTTTACAATGCGGACATTCATCATACATATCAAATGGTTTATTGAATGAAAATGTAGCTGTTGGAAATAAATCGCCTTCGTGACAACGAGGACATTTTAGATTAGCAATACTATATGCTTTTTGACCTTTTTTAAATAATCCCATGATATTTATATTAATGATATTTTCTGCAAAGATACCCTTTGAAACAATGTCTTCCTAATGTAATTCGGTGACTTAAATCACTTATTAATTATACATCAAATCGACAATAAATAATCCTCTATTCCTTGTTCACTTTTTAAAATAATCACCTTTTTAGTATCTGAAATTGAATTCAATTTTTTTAATAATTTAGGTCGTTTGATGGTATTAAATATAAAAGTGTAATGAATAAATTCTAAATCAAAACGCTCTGCACAACCTTCTGCCATATCTGCTCTTGTTTTTCCGTAGGATTGAATCGTGCGTTTCAAAATTCTCCAAGTACATAACCAACGAGATCGGTCTAAATAAATAATCGTATCCGCTTTTTCTAATCGAATGTCCATTGTTCCACCATAATTTCCGTCTATAATCCAACTCGGTTGATTTGCGGCGGTGGTTACTTTTTTTTCCCAATCTCCAACCTCTGATTCTGTCCAATTTGGCAACCAATATAATTGATCTAAATGAACAACTGGAAGTTTCGTTTTCTCTTGTAATCGTTTTGAAAATGTAGATTTTCCAGAACCACAACAACCAATAACCATTATTTTCTTCATAAAAAAGAACAATTTTCTGCTGTCAAAATGACAAATTTAAACAATTATATCCGTTTTTATTTCTCCACATTAAACTATTGATAATCAATCAGTTAAAATTAAATTTAATTAATTATAAAGTGATTAATAAAGAAATAAAAAATTCCTGCTGTATCTTTGTCACCTTTAGTAATAAAATAAGTTGGTTGGCAACAAAATTGACAAGTTTAATAGTATGTCAAACTGGGAAAACATAAAAAAAATTATTGGCATGGAGAAACAGGAAACCATGAATGAAGAAACAGTAAATCAAGAAGAGCAAACAACTGCTGAAAACGAAACTCAGCAAGAAGCAAAACTTGAAAACGAAGCGGTAGAAACTGAAAAAGACGAAACACAATTAGCAATAGAAAAGCTACAAGCTGAAAAGGTAGAGTTAAACGATAAATATTTACGTTTATTCGCCGAGTTTCAGAATTATAAAAGAAGAACGTCTAAAGAACGTATTGAATTGATGCAAACAGCAGGAAAAGATATTGTTGTCAATTTATTACCTGTTTTAGATGATTTCGCTCGTGCTAAAAAAGCAGCGGAAACTGATGATAATGAAGAGGTATTCAGCGAAGGTGTTCAATTGGTTTATGACAAATTGCATAAAACATTAGAAAATAAAGGATTAAAAGCAATGGAAAGCAATGGCGAAGTTTTCAATCCTGATATTCATGAAGCAATTACGGAAATTCCTGCTCCTAACGATGACATGAAAGGTAAAATCATTGATACGGTAGAACAAGGATATGCATTGAATGATAAAATCATTCGTTATGCAAAAGTTGTTGTTGGAAAATAAACGAGTTGCAGATTACGAGTTACGGTTTTTTCCGATATTAGTAATCTATTTTTTAATAAAAATGATGAACCTATAAATCAAAATATTTTGACTTATAGGTTTCTCTATGATAATAGAAATGGCGAATAAACGAGATTATTACGAGGTTTTGGGTGTTTCCAAAAGTGCAACTGCGGCAGAAATTAAAAAAGCTTACCGTAAGATTGCAATGAAATTTCACCCAGATAGAAACCCTGACAATAAAGAAGCTGAGGAGAAATTTAAAGAAGCTGCAGAAGCTTACGAAATTCTAAGTGACGATCAGAAAAAAGCTCGTTATGATCGTTATGGTCACGCTGGAATGGGACAAGGCGGCGGCGGTTTCCAAGGTGGAAGAGGCGGTATGTCAATGGAAGATATTTTCGAGCAATTTGGCGGCGTCGCGGGCGGTTTTCATGATTTCGTAGTTTTGTTTGACTGTG
>CAZEOC010000303.1:0-5415 GCA_964513525.1 uncultured Saprospiraceae bacterium
AGATATTCGTCAAGATGATGCTTTTGTACTTTCTGCTGGTATAGAACGTAAAAAAATAATTTTAGCCGCAAGTTTTGATGCAACAAATTCTGCATTACAAAATCCTGTCAATAATCAAGGGGCTTTTGAAGTTGCTCTAATTTATTTATTTGATAGAGGAACTCCAAAACCTAAGATGCCAAAAATCAAAGCTGGTGATAGAGATAAAGATGGGATTTTAGATAGAGTTGACAAATGTCCAGATGTTCCAGGTATAATAAGATTAGAAGGTTGTCCTGAAAATAATGATGGCGATAGAGATAAAGATGGAATTTTGGATAGAGTCGATAAATGTCCAGATGTTCCAGGTATAATAAGATTAGAAGGTTGTCCTGAAAATAATGATGGCGACAGCGATGGCGACGGAATCTTAGATAGAGTTGATAAATGTCCAGATGTCCCAGGTTTAGTAAAATTAGAGGGTTGTCCTGAAAATAACCAAGGTGATAGAGATGGCGACGGAATTTTGGATAGAGTTGATAAATGTCCTGACGTTCCAGGTGCCGTAAAATCTGAAGGTTGTCCTGAGAGTAATGATCGTGATGGTGATGGAATTGTTAATAAAATTGATAAATGTCCAGATGTAGCTGGAGTTTTCAGATTAGAAGGCTGTCCAGATAATACACCGACTCAACCAGTTCAAAAAGATACAGATGGAGATGGGGTTTATGATGATATTGATTTATGCCCAACGGTTCCAGGTTTACCACGATATAGAGGTTGTAACGATTATGATAAAGATGGAGTTTTTGACAATGTAGATGTTTGTCCGAGAATTTTCGGAGATAAGTCGAATTATGGTTGTCCAATAGATGAGAGAAGTCAAGATTCTGATGGTGATGGAATTTTAGATAAAGATGATAAATGTGTTTATCTAAGAGGTTTACCGGAGTTTAATGGTTGTCCAGATACGGATAAAGATGGTATTTCAGATATTTTGGATGATTGTCCTTTCTTGAAAGGACCTCAAGCTAATAATGGCTGTCCTGTGCAACAAGCAGAAACGCCAGTTCAACAAAATAATCCAGTAATGCCAAATGCTCCAGTTGAAATTTCAATTAATGTAGTAGAATTTGATTTAGATAAATCATTGATTAGATCTCAGTATTTTGCAATGTTGAATAAAGTTTCAAATATCATGTTACAAAATCCTACTTACAAAATAATGTTAGTTGGTCATACTGATTTTGAAGGTTCTGCAACTTATAATTATCAATTAGGACAACGTCGTTCAATGGCGGTTAGAGATTATTTAGTAAGAAACGGTATTTCGCCAGACAGAGTTAAAATCATGAGTTATGGAGAAGAGTTACCAAAAAGTTCGAATTCTTCAAACGAAGGAAGACAGCGAAATAGACGTACTGAAATTATTATTATGGATAATTATAATTTACCGAAATACGATACAAGGAATTAATAGATAAAGATTTAGTTATCGGACGCTTTGAAAGTGTCCGATAACTTTATTTTTTCTTTGAAAAATTCCGTGATTTACGAGCAAAATAGTACAAAAAGTAGTATAATTACAATAGTAGGTAGTAGCAGTTCGAAATCAACATACTGACATACAATTATTTAACTGCCGACTTTTAGTACGAGATTCTACAAAAAACCTTTATTCTAAGTACTCAATTAAACAAACTCAGATAAATCCATCCATCTTTCCTCTTTCACTTCCAATTTATTTTCAATTTCTTGAATTTCTCTCGATAATTTTTCGATTGCTTCTCCATCTAAATTCGGATTACTAAATTCAGCAGTAATTTCTTCTTTTCGAGTTTCTAATTTAATAATCTCTTTTTCCAGTTTTTTGAATTCTTGCTGTTCACTATAAGTAAGTTTTTTCTTTTCTTTAGGTGCTTGATTCGTATTTGAAATTATTTTCGTTTCTGCTTTTTCTGCTTTCTCTTGTCGTTTTTCTTCCAAGAGTTGTTCCTTGTAATCCAATCTATATCTGGAATAAGAACCATTATAATCTTTGATTTTTCCTTCGCCTTGAAAGATAAACAAATGATCAACTATCTTATCCAAAAAGTACCTATCGTGAGAAACCACAACCAAACAACCTTTATACTCAATTAAGAATTGTTCCAATACATTTAGCGTTAGAATATCTAAATCATTAGTCGGCTCATCCAAAATCAAGAAATTAGGATTCTCCAATAAAACCGTTAATAAATACAAACGACGACGTTCTCCACCACTTAATTTAGAAACATATTGACGATGTTGAGATTTAGGAAATAAGAAACGCTCTAAAAACTGTTCCGCATATAATTTAGAACCATCACCTAATTCGATAAAAGGTGCTATATCTTTAATAATATCAACGACCAATTGATCTTCTCTAAAACTTAAACCATCTTGTTTGTAATGACCAAATTTTATCGTTTCTCCAATTTTTATTTTTCCACTATCTGGTTTTATTTCTTGCGTAATTAATTTCAAAAAAGTAGATTTTCCAGAACCATTTTCCCCAACGATTCCTACCCTTTCTCCTTTTTGAAATTTATATAAAAAGTCTTTAATTAATACTTTGTTACCGTAAGCTTTATTGACATTATACAATTCTAAAATCGTTTTCCCCAAACGAGTTTGCTTAATATTAAATTGAAAAGTATCATCACCAACTTTTTTAGAAGCTCTCTTCTTCAAATCATCGAAAGCATCTAAACGAGATTTCGATTTTGTTGTCCGAGCCTTTGGCATTCGACGAACCCATTCTAGTTCTGTATTCATCATTTTTTTCGCCTTATCAACCGTTCGACCTTCTACTTCTGTACGAATAGCTTTTTGCTCCAAATACTCCGTATAATTTCCCTTATACTTAAAAATCTCTCCTTTGTCTAATTCAATAATCGAATTACAAACTCTATCTAAAAAATAACGATCATGCGTCACCATAAAAATGGTCAAATTAGGCAGCATCAAATAATTCTCTAACCATTCTACCATTTCCAAATCCAGATGATTCGTCGGCTCATCCAAAATAATAAATTCAGGTTCGTCAATTATCAATTTTGCTAAAGCAACTCTTTTTTGTTGACCTCCAGACATAGTTCCGAGCACTTGCTGTAAATTATCAACCTTTAGTTTTGATAATATTTCTTTAATCTTAGATTCAAAATCCCAAGCATTAAATTTTTCCATATTATCAATGGCTAATTTCATTTTCGATTCATTCTGCGGTTCTAATAATGCTTCTTCATAAGCTTTCACAGCTTGAACCATATTATTTTCGGAAGCATCAAAAATTGCCTCAATGACAGATAAGTTTTCATCAAAATCTGGGTCTTGATCTAAAAAACCAACTCGTACACCTTTAGTCAAAAAAACTTTGGCTTGTTCTCCTTCTGGTTTATCTAAACCAGCAAAAATTCTTAAAAGAGTTGATTTTCCAGAACCATTTTTTGCTACAAATGCAACTTTTTGTCCTTTATTTATAGAAAATGTTAAATTTTCAAATAAAATTTTTTCTCCGTAAGATTTTGATATATTCTCGAGCGTAAGGTAATTCATTGATTATCAGTTATCTACAAATAATTGAAATAAAATTTTAACTTATTTTTTACAAAAGTACAATTATTTTTTTCAGATAATTTGAAAAAAATCCGTAAAAAGGTGGCGTTGCATTGATTATTAACCTATATTTGTGTCGATATTAGTTTTATTTATTACTTCAACTAATTAGATTTTCAAATATCAACTATTTATAGTTTAGAAATTTTGAGTATTTCAATTGGTTGAAAATTTTTTATTTTTATTTTTATGTTAAAGGGAAAAGTTAAATTTTTCAACGAGTCAAAAGGTTACGGTTTCATTACACAAGAAGCAGGTGACGACATCTTTGTACACATTTCTGGTTTAATTGATGACATCAGAGAAGGTGACGATGTAGTTTACGAAGTAAAAGAAGGAAAGAAAGGTCTTAACGCGGTAAACGTACAAATCGCTTAATACATAAAAGATTTTCTATTTACAACAAGGCATTTGAAGTTCGCTTCAAATGCCTTTTGTTATTTTAATAACCTTAGTAAGCTTAAACCATAACTCATTTCTTAAAATATCATTCTCATTTTTTTATTAATAAATAGCTTTTCAATTACAGATTTTTCTACTTTTGTTGTCATACCATATTATACTATAATAATTAATACTATAAAAATGCCAACAACTAAGAAACAGACGACTTCAAACTTATTGATGGTTCGTCCAGCAAATTTTGGGTTCAATCCTCAAACTGCTGTTAGTAATGCTTTCCAAACAAAAGCCAAATCTGAAGATAAATTAAATATTATATCTGAAGCAATTAAAGAGTTTGATGGGTTTGTTAATAAATTAAAATTAAATGGCATCAATGTAATCGTTACACAAGATGGAAAATCTCCTATTAAACCTGATGCCGTTTTTCCAAATAATTGGATATCTTTTCATACGAATGGAACATTAATTTTATATCCATTATTAACGGAAAACCGAAGATTAGAACGTCAAGAATCTGTAATTGAAGAAGTGCTAACTTATTTTTCATCAAGTCGTAGAGTTGATTTAACTAAATATGAAGATGATAACAAAATCTTAGAAGGAACCGGCAGTATGATTTTGGATAGACAGAATCGATTAGTTTATGCTTGTTTAAGTCCAAGAACTGATGCAGATTTATTAGATGAATTTTGTAAATGGGCAGATTATAAAAAAATAGTTTTTCATTCTGTAGATAAAAATGGAGTAGAAATTTATCATACGAACGTGATGATGGCAATGGGTGACGAATTTGTTGTGATTTGTATGGAAAGTATTAGAGATCAAGTGGAACGCAATATGTTACTTGAACAATTTAAAAAAACTAATAAAACAGTAATTGATATTAGTTTAAGTCAAGTAGAAGCATTCGCTGGAAATATGTTACAAGTTGAAAATACCGATGAAAAAACTTTTTTAGTAATGTCTGAACAAGCTTTTAAATCATTAAATAATGAACAAATAGAAACAATCGAGTCTTTTACTTCTATACTTCATGCACCAATATATACGATTGAAAAATATGGTGGCGGAAGTGCCAGATGTATGATGGCAGAAATATTTTTACCGCAGAAATAATTAATTTTTAAATAATAATTTAATGAAAATTACAATCAATATTTTATCAATTTTACTTTTAAGTAGTTTGTTTCTAACTAATTGTACCTCAGAAGACATCAAAGCTCGTTATAGCAACGAAGTGATGAATGTTCATGATGAAATCATGCCATTAACAATGAAAATTCCAGCTTTAAAAGAAAATTTAGTTGCTTTAAAAACAGAAAATCCTGATTTGGCTGGACCAATAGAGGAAGCAATTTCAAATTTGAGTGAAGCTTATGACGCAATGTATCA
>CAZEOC010000304.1:0-5402 GCA_964513525.1 uncultured Saprospiraceae bacterium
AATAAGTGATGAAAACATCCATATTTCCTTTGTAAAAGTAATAGATGAAACCCGTTGTCCAGAAACTTGGACTTGTTTGTGGGAAGGAGAAACTACCGTTCAATTAAAAATTCAAAAAGGAGAAATAACTGAAACAGTTGAACTAAAATATAAAGGTGGAGAATGTGAAAATTGTGGTGAAATCAAAAGTATTTTAGGTTATCAAATAAAACTTCTCAAACTTTTACCCTATCCAGATGATAACTTTTATAGTCAACAACCCTTGAATTTCAATGATTACAAGATAATAATCGAAGTTATTAATGATGATTCTAAGCCATATTCTTGATAGATAATTTAGAATATGAAATCATTATTTTATATTTATCCTCCAAAATGACATTATTTATTCATTAATAGAAAAATAATGTTCGTTTATGGAATAAATATTTATTACAAATTACAAAAGTTTATATTGTCATTATGGAAATTTCAGGTAGAGTTGTGTACAAAAATATTTCAGGCGGTTTTTGGGGAATTATTGATAGTAATGGACAAAAATGGAGACCAGTTAACTTTCCTAAATACTTACAAAAAGAAGGAGAAACAGTAACTGTAAATGCAAAATTGGCAAATGAAGTTTCTGTATTTATGTGGGGAAATGCAATTGAAATAATTTAGAAAGTTGGATAAGCATTATTAGATTAGAAAATTCACTTTATGTTAATATATATTTATGCGATAAGTTTCATTATTAGTTTAAGTGGCTTAATCGGTTGGTTTTATGCAAAAGAAAATGCTACACAAAGTAGATTGTTAAGTAGTCTTTTCTTAGGTGGATTTTTTACATATCTTTTTTCATTAGCTTTTGCTAA
Organism: uncultured Saprospiraceae bacterium; assembly: GCA_964513525.1. GTDB lineage: Bacteria > Bacteroidota > Bacteroidia > Chitinophagales > Saprospiraceae > CAWVWD01. The sequence goes on from CAZEOC010000304.1 coordinate 855, forward strand.
TGTTGCTTTTGACCAGAAACTCTGGGTACTTTTTAGAGATTTATTAGTATTAGGTTTAACGTCTCAATTCTTCTCTTTTTTCAAAAACAATAAAGTTCTTTTCTTTGGTTTATTAGCTGGTTTATACCTCTTCGTAGGTTTGGTTCATTGGGATACTTTGACACATTCATTTGATAATCAAGTTGTTAATATTAATCAACCAAAATCAGAAATCAATAATAATTTAGATAAGAATGGGGAACTCTTAGTTGAAGTCAAAAATGGGCATCAAATTCAAGAGTTAAATAAAATTATTGATAAATATCAATTAGAAACTTCAATCGCATTTCCAAATATTGCAGATTATCAAACTACAGATTTAGATGATTATTTCATTATTAATATTCCTAATAATCATGAATCCAAAAGGATTGAAATAATAAAGGAATTGAATGAAAGTGGTTTAACAGATTGGGTTGAAGAAAATGAAATCATCACTGTAAATCCTTTAAAATCAAAGTCTAACAAAATTTTCAAACCAAATTATGGAGTAAATGACCCAGGTTTAGAAAATGTTTGGGGTTTTGAAAAAATGCAAATGAAAAGTCTTTTTGAATTCATCAATTCTAAGCAATTAAAACCAAAGAAAAAAGCATTAGTTGTTATTTTAGATACTGGTGTAGATGCAGACCACGAAGACATTCAAGATAATTTTAAAAGCATAAGAAGTAAATATAATGTTGACAATCATGGTCATGGAACTCATTGTGCTGGAATTGCAGCGGCTGTTTCAAATAATAAAAAAGGAATTGCATCTTTCACTCCAAACAATGGATTTTATGAAGTTTCTTCAATTCAAGTATTAAGTGCAAGTGGCTCGGGTACACAGCAAGGAATCATCAAAGGAATTATAGAAGCAGCAGATAGTAAAGCTGATATTTTATCCTTATCTCTTGGCGGTCGCTCTACAGATTCTAAAGAAAAAAGTTATAAAAAAGCAGTTGATTATGCTCGTTCAAAAGGTTGTATCGTAGTTGTTGCAGCAGGAAATAGCAATGATAATGCTAAACTTTATGCGCCTGCAAATACACCTGGAGTTATCACTGTAAGTGCAGTAGATGAAATATTAAACAAGGCGATTTTTTCTAATACAATTACTGATTTATCAATGGGAATTGCTGCGCCTGGTGTAAATGTATATTCTTCGATTCCGAATAATGGTTACGATTCATGGAACGGAACATCGATGGCAACTCCTTATGTTGCAGGTTTATTAGGCTTAATGCGTTCTTTAAATCCAGATTTAACAACAGAAGAAGCATATAAAATTTTAATTAAAACTGGAATCGAAACAGGAAATACAGAAAGTACAGGGAAATTCATTCAACCATATTCTGCACTAAAAATGAGTTTGAAATAATTGGATTTTATTAGAATTATAATTTTTAAGGTTCATAAAAAGAGAGTGAAATAAACAACGATTGTTTATTTCACTCTCTTTTTTTAGATTCTACATTAAAGGGTCTTCTCATAAAAATTAAACAGATAAAATAATTATATTTGGATTACTCCGTAAACCTTTTAGACAGAATTTACAGGATATTTTTTGCAAGCAAAAAAAATAAAATTAATGGCAAGCCATTAAATATCTTGTTTATCCTGTAAATCCTGTCTAAAAAATCTAAAATTAGCTTGTCTAATTTTTTATAAGAAAAGTCTTTTCAACATTATTTCACCTTTTCCCAAATTACTTTTTTTACTCTTTTTTCAAATAAAAACAATCCATTTATTCTCCAATTTTTTGCTAATTTTAAACGAACAGCAAAGCCATTCCAATTTTTATCTAATTTACTTTTCTTCATCAATTTCTTATTAGATAATCTGAATTTCAATCGAATATTTCCATCAATATCTTCTAAAATAGCTCGTGGTTTTAAAATGATTTTTTTTGTAGATAATTTACGTGTGAAATTATTTTCAAACACATACGGAATTGATAATTCAATTGCTGTTTTCGCATTATAAAAAGTAGATTCATTTACACTTTTAGCAGATAAAACAACTATTATTTCTCTGTAATCTTTAAACACTAAAGTGTCTATGAAGCCTTTTTTAATTCCATCAATCGTTTGAATATAATTTTGCTTTTCTAATTCATTAACTGTCGCTGCATTTCTATTATCTTCAGCAATTGGAACTTGCATTTTTAGATAAAATTTATCGCCTAAAAGTGCATTTGAATTTACTAATGGTAAATTTTGCATCGCATTCCAAGATATGAAATTAGACCTTAAACTTCCCGTGGTTTTAACACCTTTCAATGCTAACCTTTTTGTTCTCGCTGATGGAAAATATTCTCTACTTTTTTGTGGAAGTTGTCTATATAAAATTAAATTATTAAACTCATCAAATTCAATAATTTGCACCTCAACTTCACTTGTAAATCTTACTTTATTTCCAGCTGAATTTTTATCAAAATCAAAAACATAAGTTGCTCCTAATTTAATATGAATTCTTTCATTAATTGGTCTTGCTTGAATACTTCTACTATTCAAATCATTTACTTCCTTAAGGTTTGGTGTACTTATTTTATCATTATTTGAAAATGACAATAATTTTGGAGTAGAATTCTTAACTACTTCTGCCCTTTTTGTAGGCTGAATTACTTGCCTTTTTTCTTTTGCATGAATTATTTCTCCCGAAATAATTTTACCGATTTTAGGTTCTGATTGAAAAATTCGTTCTGAATTTTTAGATAACTTTACTAATGGTTCATTTGGTAATTTTTCTGCTCCATTTAAACCTAATATTTGATTCAAATCATTTATAACATTCGTTCTATTTTGGATATTATTTTCAGAATTTATCAAAGTCGATAATTCAGCGATTGTATTGCTTTCTTTTACAATTTGACTACTAATTTCTACAGTTTCACTTTCAAATTTAGATACGTTTTGAATCCTTTTATTTTCAAATCTTTTAGTCGATATTTCTGCTAATTCACCATTTGCTTTTCCTTTCAATTCTAAACTATCAAAACCAGAAATTGCATGAATAGAATTCTGAGTTAATTCCTTTGTATTCAATGGTTTTGCTGACCAAATAGCAGGCGGAAAATTGATTTTTTTCTCCTTTATTTTATAATCAAATTCAATAGTTTTTTGACTTGCTTTATTAATAACTTCAAGTGTATGAATCGCTTCTAATTGTTGCTTATTCATTGGTCGAATTCCAAAAGTAGAATCACTTTTCTTAACTATTACATTATTAATTTTCAAGACATTAGAAGGAACTAAAGATTGCGTATTAATACGAATTGTATTATTAAAATTTTGTTGATTAATATTGATTTTAATTAACTCTTTTGTATTAATTGGTAAGAAAGTATTCTGAAAACTTTCCCAATCTAAAACATAAATAAATTTAGATTTTTCTGGATTTCCTATTTTAATATTAAATGAAATTACAGACCAATTCACCTTAATAAATCCACCAGTTTCGGGTCCAAATAAATGTAAATTTGCACCAATATCTAATTTATAATTCTTTAAGAATTTTGACTGATAAGTCGCTCCTAATCGGATTTGTGTTTGAAAGTCATAATAGAATGGTTTCCATTGCAAAATCATATCTGAACTTGCTTTGAAATAAGCTTTTAATCGACCTTTTTCGTAAATTGCTTCAAAATTAAAACCAGTCATAATTGCCTGATTCGTTAACGAAAAATAGACATTTCCTTCCATTTTTGTCGTTTCAGAAACTTCCCAATTAAAACCTACTTTTGGTACTTCTGGATAATGTTTTGGTCGTTGATATCGTGGATGATAACCACCAATTGTAAGTACAAAATCACCAGCATTTTCTCCTTTCAGCCAAGTATAAATTGCCAAATTTCCAGTCAATTCTACTTCTTTATGAATCAAATAAGAACCATTTTGAATTTGTGTATTTGACTGTATTTCGCCTTCTTTTATATTATAAATTGATTTTAAACCAAACTGTAAATTCACATAAGCAGCTTTTTCAGTCGGTAAAATCAATCGCGCTAATCCTAAAATGCTAACTTGCTTTTTCTCCAACTCGTAAGCTAAAATCAAGTTTCCGTTTATCAACTGAAAACTTGTAAAATTAACTCCAGCAGCAAACCATTTTTCGTTTTCTTTTTCCGTTATAAATGTTCCTAAAGCAGCTAAAGCTTCAGAAGGATTTTGTTCTTTTGATTTAATTAAACTCAACAATGGAAAAGTTGAAATTTGATTCGATTCTGGTAAATTCAAACTTGAATTATATCCAAAACCTGCAGCAATTCCAGTGATGAAAAAAGCAGGAACTCCACCAATTGGTAAATCAGTATTTGCGAAAGCAAAAAAGTTATTTTTTCCAGTTTCTGTTTTAGAAAATCCTCCGATTCCTCCAATATTAATATTGCTTAAACGCATAAGCATTTTACCAATATAAGCTTGAGACGTTTTATCATTTCTCAATAATGAACCGCCTAATTCAATTAAATCATTCTTATAATAAACACTAATTCCATGTAAATCAAAAGTTGGTTTGAATGCTTTTAAA
>CAZEOC010000305.1:0-5352 GCA_964513525.1 uncultured Saprospiraceae bacterium
ACCTGTTGTTGGTTCATCAAAAATGAATAGAATCTTTTCGCTATAACGTTCTTTAGTAAGAAAAGAAGCTAATTTTACACGTTGAGCTTCACCACCAGAAAGGGTAGAAGAAGATTGTCCCAATTGTACATAACCTAAACCAACATCTTGTAATGGTTTTAGTTTCTTATAGACTTCTTTTACGTCTTTAAAAAACTCCAAACCTTCATCTATACTTAATGCTAAGACATCGTGAATACTTTTTCCTTTATATTCTACATTCAAAACTTCTTGCTTGAAACGCTTCCCTTGACATTCTTCACATTGTAAACGAACATCTGCTAAAAATTGCATTTCTACCACAGTTTCCCCATCTCCTTTACAAGTATCACAGCGTCCGCCATCTACATTAAAAGAAAAATGTTTGGGTTTGAACCCATTAACTAATGATAATTGCTGATTGGAAAATAATTTTCTAATCGCATCATAAGCTTTAACATAAGTTACTGGGTTTGAGCGAGAAGAACGACCAATCGGACTTTGATTAACCATTTCTATTTGAGAAATCAAACTTAAAGAACCGTCTAAACCGTCAAATTCGCCAGGTTTGATTTTATAGTTTTCGCCCAAATGTTTTTGAATTGAAGGATATAAAATTTTCTTCACCAAAGTCGTTTTTCCAGACCCGGAAACACCAGTTACAACAGTCAGCGTATTCAATGGAATTTTGACGTCAATATCATTCAAATTATGTTGTCTTGCTCCTTTTATTTCAATAAAATTAGCAGATTTTCGGCGAGTCTTTGGAACAGCAATTTCCATTGTTCCATTCATATATTTTGTCGTTAAACTTTCTGTTGCTTCATTATAAATATCTTTATAATCACCAGCAAAAACGACTTCGCCACCATGAAGACCAGCTTTTGGTCCCATATCGACTAAATAATCTGCATTCTTAATAATATCTTCTTCATGTTCAACGACAACAACCGTATTTCCTAAATTCCGCAAATCTTTCAACACTTTTACTAATCGACTGGTATCTTTCGGATGCAAACCAATACTCGGCTCATCTAATAAATACATCGAACTGGTCAAATTACTTCCAAGTGTTCTCGTAAGATTAATACGTTGCGTTTCGCCTCCACTTAATGTTCCCGATAATCGGTCAAGCGTCAAATAACTTAAACCAACATCAATCATAAATTCTAAACGATTATTTATTTCTAATAAAATTCGTTTAGCAATAGTTGTATCGTAATCGTTGAGTTCTAAATTTTTAAAAAAGGCTAATAATTTTTCAATTGGTAATTCAGTTAAATCTGCAATATTTGTATCTGCAACTTTTACGTATAATGCCATTTCTCGTAATCGCTTACCTTCACAAGTCGGACAAGTTGTTTTTCCACGATAACGAGCTAATAAAACTCGGTTTTGTATTTTGTAGGCTTTATCTTCAATTGCTTTAAAAAAAGCATCAATTCCTCTAACTCCTCGTTTTCCTTTCCATAATAATTTCTTCTCAGCTTTTGTCAAATCCTTATATGGACGATGTACAGGAAAATCTGTCTGATGCGCTTTTGCAATAAAACTATCTTTCCATTTACTATTTTTATCTCCTTTCCAAGCGGCAACTGCACCTTCATAAACAGATAATTTTTTATTTGGAACGACTTTATCCTCATCAATTCCAATTACTCGACCATAACCTTCACATTTAGGACAAGCACCAAATGGATTATTATAATTGAATAGTAAAGGAGTCGGTTCGTCAAAACGCATTCCGTCTAACTCAAAACGATTATTAAATGATTCTTCTTGATTATTAATCACATCAACGATACAATCGCCGTCACTTTCGAAAAATGCCGTTTGGACAGAATCTGCAATTCTTTTAGCGTTTTCTTCATCCTCTTGATTCACTGCAAAACGGTCAATTAATACTCGAATAACAACTTCATTTTCGGATAACTTTCCTAAATCAGTTGTTCCAACTACATCTTCAACTCGATTTAATTCACCATTAATACTAATTCTTGTATAACCTTTTTGCAAGTACAAATTTAGTTCTTGCTCAATCGTTCTATCATATTTTGTTTTAAAAGGAATGAATAATTGCATCTTCGTTCCTTTTTCAAATTTTTGAATAAAATCAACAACATCACTGACTTCATGCTTTTTTACTTCTCTTCCAGAAACAGGCGAAATAGTACGACCAATTCGAGCATACATTAACCTTAAATAATCATAAACCTCTGTTAATGAACCAACTGTAGAACGTGCATTACTTGAGGTTACTTTTTGTTCAATAGCAATTGCAGGACAAATTCCTTTGATATAATCAACATCAGGTTTCTTCATTCGCATCAAAAACTGTCGAGCATAAGAAGATAAACTTTCTACATATCGACGTTGTCCTTCTGCAAATAAAGTATCCATTGTAATCGAAGATTTTCCAGAACCAGAAACTCCTGTTACGACAACTAATCTATTTTTAGGAATGCCTAAAGAAACATTTTTTAAATTATTTGCTCTTGCTCCTTTTATAAATATTTCAGATTTATTTCCAGTTTGACGCTCTTGTTGATTATTTTTCGGCACGTTGCTTGAATTATTAGTTTTGACAGTTTTATGATTTTTAGTCATAATAGTTTTTATAAATTTGGTCTGTAATCTTATAAATATCAAACCAAATACAAATTTACAGAATTGAAAAAGTAAACTACTATATTTTAGTTAAAATCACTTTTGTAAATATTATTTTCTAATAAAAGTTTGATATTTGGAACATTGTTTGTTAAATTTGTCATATCAAACAATAATAGAATACTTTTTGAAACAATATAAAAATGTTTCCGTTTAGTAATCTATAAGTTTTTTATGAGAGTATTTTTATTATTATTATCACATCTATAAAATATAATATATCGGTTATAAATTCTACACTTTTTTTGCTTCAAACTCGCCCCTCACACTAAGGGCATTTTTAACTAAACATAGTTACAAGTAAATTGAACCGATATGAATATTAAATCATCAGATGACCGCCAGCTCGTGCGTGCTTACCTTGAAGGTAATGAAAGAGCATTCGAAGAATTACTAAATCGTCACAAGAACAAGATTTACACATCTATCTATCTCTTCGTAAAAGAAAGAAGCCTCGCTGAGGATATTTTCCAAGACACTTTTATTAAAATCATTGATACTTTACGTAAAGGAAAGTATAATGAAGAAGGTAAATTCGTACAATGGGCAATGCGTATTGCTTATAATATGTGCGTGGATAACTTCCGTCGTAGTAAGCGTAAACCAACGGTTTCGCCAACTGATGAATTTGATATCTTTAGTATTTTAGAGACAAAGGAAATCAATGCAGAAGCAAAGATTATTCAAAGTCAGATACATGCTAAATTACGTAGTTTGGTAGATCAATTACCAGAAGAACAGCGTGAAGTTGTTATATTAAGACATTATGCAGAAATGAGTTTCAAAGAAATCGCAGCTTTGACAAGAGTTAGTATTAATACAGCTTTGGGTCGTATGCGTTATGCTTTGATAAATATTCGTAAAATGGTAGAAGAAAAAGAAATTATCTTACAGTAATAATATGGATTACGAATTACGATTGATAAATTAACAACATCTATACACAAACAACTATTTCCCTATCAATTAGTAATTTAGAGTAACAAAAACAACAAACATTTATAATTAAAATTAATGAAAAAAGAGTCAAATTCCTTTCATGGAATTTGGCTCTTTTTTATTGAAGAATAAATAAATTTATTAAAATATGAAACTCAAATATCTTGCTTTTTTAGGAATATTAATACTTCTATTTAATTGTACAAAAAGAGCAAAAAAGGTTAATGAACCACTGAAATTAGACTATTTAACACAATTACCAAATGATACGATTCAATATAATTTTGAGAAAAATACACATTTTAATGTTAATCCTGATAGCTTGATTGGAAAAATATTGAGTGAGTTTACCTTGAAAGATACTATTAATAATAGTGTTTTGATACACTGGCATTTATTCCAAGGAATTATGCTCGTGAAGAAATTAGATGATAAAAAATATGAATTTACAGGGATGAATATTTTCTATATTAATGGAAAATATATTAATCACGAAGAACACATTGTTCTCCGATATATATTAGAAATTAATGAAAATTATTATAAAGTTTATAGAGATAAAGCAATACAACTAAATCTACCTTATCAAGAATCAAAGATTGAATCATTAAAGAAGAAAATTTATAATGATACAATTTGTATGAGTAAAGATTGGAAATTAGAAGAAAAATGTTCTAATGATATTTCTGAATATCAATATTTATTATTCTCAGCTCTTTTGGAAAACAGAACTAAATATAAAGAGGAATATGTAGCGCTTTTAGAAACTTTTATATCATTGGATGTTGGTGAATATGCTGAAGATTATGAAGGAAGTATCATGACATTAATGACACTTGGAATAGTAGATACGAGTGATTATAAAACACTAATCAGTGATATTCCTCCGATATATAGGAATGATTATTACGAAAATTATGAATCATCTATAATGGAAAGAAGTTCTAAATAAAAAATCCTATCTTGTTTTTGAAACGTAATTATACAACAATAAGATATTATCGAAAAGGGAAGAGTTCATAATATTTTATAATAACCAACAACCAAATTATGACCAAAATTGACATTCGTTCACCGCATTTGACGGGAGCAGAAGTATCTTGGTTTGCACCAATTTGTAATGGCGATACTGATTTTTTAGGTGAAATGCCAAGTCGATTGAAAAGTAATTGGCAAAATGCTTCTAAGATTTTATTAAAGGCAGATGAATTAGGATACAAGAATATTTTATGCCCGTCGTCTTATCAAGTCGGACAAGCAACTTGGACTTTTGCTTCTGCTGTTGCACCATTAACTAAAAATATTAATTTATTAGCAGCTGTACGATGCGGAGAAGAACATCCGCCAATGCTCGGGCGAGCAATTGCGACTTTAGATCATATTCTGAAAGGGCGTTTGACCATTAATATCATTTCCTCAAATTTACCTGGTGAAAATCTACCTTCGGCAGCTCGATATCAACGTTCGAGAGAAGTTATTAATATTCTGAAACAAGGTTGGACACAAGATTTTATAGATTTTAAAGGAGATTTCTATAACCTGCAATTACCATCGGAACCTGTCAAAACTTACCAACAAAATGGAGGACCTTTATTATATTTTGGTGGATATTCTGCTCCTGGTGTAGAATTATGTGCAGAACATTGTGATGTATATTTGATGTGGCCAGAAACAGAAACTCGATTGGAGGAACTCATGCAGAATATGAGTCAGAAAGCAGCAACCTTT
>CAZEOC010000306.1:0-5348 GCA_964513525.1 uncultured Saprospiraceae bacterium
TGTAGAAGAAACAATAGAACCAGAGGTTGTAGAAGAAGTTGAAAAGGTTGAAGAATTAATTGAAACTGAAACAACGGAAGTAGAAGAAGCAACAGCACCAAAAGTTGTAGAAGAAGTTGAAAAGGTTGAAGAAGTAATTGAAACTGAAACAAAGGAATTAGAAGAAGCAATTGCACCAGAAGTTGTAGAAGAAGTTGAAAAGGTTGAAGAAGAAGTTAAATCTGAAATCGTAGATAAAGCTATTGTTGTAGAGGAGAAAAAAGTTGAAAAACGAGTAAGAAAGACATTAGAACAAATCGAAGCGGAAGATTTAGCAAGATATGCTAAAAGAGCTAAAGAGAAAGAAGCAAGAAAAAAGGCTAAAGCAAAAGAGAAGGAAAAAGAAGAAATTGTAGTTGAAGGAGCGCCTGCCATCTCTAAAGTTGATGCTGAGAAAGCAAAGGAAATTGTGAAAAGTAAAATAGGTTCTATAATTCCTAATGCTACAGCGGATGATAAAGATGACTTGAAAGTAATTAGTGGTGTCGGACCATTTATTGAAGAGAAATTAAATAATTTAGGTCTATTCACTTATGAACAAATAAGTTTATTCGACTCAGAATTAGAAGATAGAGTTACCGATGCGATTGAATTTTTCCCAGGTAGAATCAAACGTGATGAATGGGCAAAACAAGCAAGAGATTTATTCAAGCAAAAGAAAGCGAATATCGCTTCAAGTGCTATTAAAGCAATGCTTGGAACTCGCATTTCAATTGCTAATGCAGATGAAAAAAATAATCTAAAAAAGATTAGTGGTGTCGGACCATTTATAGAGGAAAAAATGAATAATTTAGGAATTTTCACTTTCAAACAAGTCAGTGAGTTTGATGATGAAATTATAGCATTAGTAACCGATGCGATTCAATTTTTCCCAGGAAGAATTGTGAGAGATGAATGGGTTCGTCAAGCAAGTGAACTTCATGAGGCTAAATAGCATATTAAATCAACATTTTTAGATTGCAAAACGATAACTTAGTGAACACTAAGTTGTCGTTTTTTTTTGAAAAATATTATATTTCAGCTAAGTTTAATTAAAAACAAAATCGATATGAAAACTATTCCTCTTTTTAGTTTAATGATTGCTGTATTATTGTTATTTATAATTGCTTGTAATAAAGATGAAGCACCAGATATTCCAGATGAACCAGACGTTCCAAATTATAATTTAACCAAAATGGAATCAACACCACAACGTGATGGAGATGAAATTTTAGGTTATGATTATTTAGTGAATGGAAGTTATGTTAGTAGCGGGTTTCCATTACAAACTTATAGAAGTGTATTTGGTCAAGACCCAAGTAATCCACTTAATAGAACTGGTGAAAATGCGACACTTAATTATCAATTTACCGCAGTTACAGCAACAAATGGAGTTACTGTTGTAGCAGCAAATTGTTTGCAATGTCATGCACAAAGTTTGAATGGTGAATTAATTGTAGGTTTAGGAAATTCAGTAGGTGATTTTACGAATGACCAAAGTGTTTTAATTCCATTTGCAGATCAATCAATTATCAATCAATTTGGAAATCCTTCTCCTGAATGGACGGCTTATGAACCATTTCGTACAGCTATTTTAGCAATTGGACCTCATTTAGTTCAATCTACTATTGGAGCAAATCCTGCTGATAATTTAGCTTTTGTATTAGGAGCTCACAGAAATCCGATAGATTTATCTTGGTTACCAAGTCCAGTTTGGAATTTTCCTTCGATAGTTGTTCCTGTAGATGTTCCAGCTTGGTGGTTAATGAAAAAGAAAAATCAATTGTATCAGACCGGCGTTGGTGTTGGCGATTTTGCGAAATTAAGTATGGCTTCTGGTTTATTAACTTTACAAGATAGTGCAGAAGCAAGAATTATAGATGCGAATTTTGCTGATGTGATTGCGTATATAGAATCTATAGAACCTCCAGTTTATCCAGAAGTAATTGATGAAAATTTGGCTGCAGAAGGAAAAGCAATTTTTGATGATAAATGTGCAATTTGTCATGGAACTTATGGTAATGTCGAAACTTATCCTAATTTTTTAGTTGATTTAGAAACCATTGGAACAGATGATTTATTAGTAAATAGTAATTTTTCGGATAATACATTTGCAACTTGGTATAACAATAGTTGGTTTGCAGAAAGTCCAAATGCCGCTAATTTTAATATCACAAATGGTTATGTTGCACCGCCTTTAGATGGAATTTGGGCTACAGCACCTTATTTACATAATGGTTCTGTACCTACAATTTATGGCGTTTTGAATTCAACCGAAAGACCAGCAATTTGGAAAAGAACATTTAATACATCGGATTATGATTATGCGAAATTAGGTTGGAATCATACGATAGAATCCACTAAAGCAGATGAAAATACTTACGATACAAATGAAGTTGGTTACGGAAATAAAGGACATATATTTGGAGATGATTTATTAGAAATAGAAAGATTAGCCGTTATCGAATACTTGAAGAAATTGTAGATAAAAAAACCGCTAAACCATTTTTTATTATAGTTTAGCGGCTAAGACGACCCATCTAATTCATTTGATGTGTTCATAATTAATTAACTTGTTTTAGTTTATAACACTAATATTATTGTTATAAAGGTGAAAAAAATGAGAATCATTAATAATAGACTCAATAGAAAACGTAATTCTTGAGCGAACCTTCTCAACTCTTGAATAAAAACCGTAACCATAAATACAAATAACATTGCAAAACCAAAAACTCTAATGGTATTGTATTCGATTTCAGAATATAATTCAGAAGGGTCAAATTCGTATTTGGCTATTCCTATTAAACCCATTAATAAGATAATAATACCAAATAGTAAGCACTGTTTAACTTTTTGATTGAACTTTTCCATTTTCAAAGATTTGTGTTTAAAAATATTTTGACAAACTTTAATTTGAAACCATACCTCCTTTTACTTTTAATAGTTGTAACAATAGTTGTTTTAGCAAATATATAAATAATATTCTACTAATTAGAATATGTATATATTAGGTAAATTACGAATTGTTGTTATAAATGCTATTATTGTTGTGTTAAATGCAACTATGTATCAATTTGTTTGAATTATTTGCAACAAAATCTAAATTTATTGATTCTAATAATGTAAAATATGTTTTATATAAATAAAAATATATTTTACATTATTAGAAAAAAAATCACACTATATGTAATTTTTTTTCTAACTTTAGTATTATGTTTGGAAATGATAATGGAGATAATGTGAATTATTGATGTTTAAGTTAAATATAGGATTATGAATCACGGATTAATATTAAAAGAGTATTTAGAAATAAATTCTGTAAAACCTCAAGTATTAGGAAAATATTTGGGTAAAAGCTCAAAAACGGTCTATAGTTGGTTTAAAAAGGAAACGTTAAATTATGACACTATTATGTTATTAGTTTCTAATACAATGTTAACATTTTCCTCTTTTGGGGTAGAAACTCCAGTAAATCCATTTACTATTAAAAAAATTAGAGATTTAACTCAAATCTCTTTATTCCCAACTAAGAATACTGAAAATATAGAAAAGGCGTTCAATGAATATTTTGGACTTTTAGAAAATACAGTTTTAAAAACAAATAAAGAATTTATAGTTTATGATTATTTAGCAAAAATGCAAAACGAAACCTTACAGAAGGAAGGGAAAGATGTGCATAAAAGATTTAGTAAATATTTAAAAAATATAGATTTACATCTGAATGAGAAAAAAGTCAATTATAGTCGAATACTTACTTTACCATTGTCAAATATTGATATAAGTAAAGAGGAAAGTATTCATGCTGCTTTCAATTATTTGTTTATTGAGAACTTTGAACATATTTGGTTAAGTTTTAGAAACCCAAATTTTCGTTTATTTATACTTTCTCGTCCTATAAAATTGCATAGTTTTGCAATAGTTGATGAAGAGTATGGAATTACAGAATATGAAAGATATGATTTTAATGGAGGTGCAACACCTGAATTATTAATTATAAATCAAATAGATTATCAAAATCCAAGTTATGGGACAGATATATTGAAAAGGTATATTAGCATCACTAAAGAATTGATAAATGAAGGTGCAATTAATGCTGGACCGATTTGGAGTATTGGACATCAAGAAATTGATAATACTTTAAGAGAGCGATATTTAGAGTTAATTGAAGCTATGGCTAAACTTAAAGGTGATATTAAAGCGTTTAGTGACATAATCAAGAAAAAGTTTGATAATATAAATAAAGATGATGTTAATAAATCTGAAATGAAAGTAATCCGTGATAGAGTAGAAGATAAAAAAAAATATGAAAAAGAATTACATCACTTCGAAGTCGAATTTAAAAGTATCACAGAAAAAATTAGATTTATTGATGAAAATAAAATTTTATAAAATGCAAAATATAGTATTATTATTAGGTTTTTTAACACTCTTTATAGCTTGTAATGAACCCAAAGCATTCCAACTTCAACAAGGTGATTTGCTATTTCAAGATAGTGATTGTGGAGAATTTTGTGATGCAATAGAAGCGGTAACAGAAGGTTTTGATGGATATGAATTTTCTCATGTTGGTTTAGTAATGCAAGATGATGACGGTTCGTTGAAAGTAATGGAAGCCGTGGCAAAAGGGGTGATTTTAACACCAATTGATTCTTTTTTAAATAATAGTTTTGATGTAAATGGAGCACCAAAAGTTGTGGTTGGAAGATTGAAAAATGAATTTCAAAATTTTGTTCCAACTGTGATTGATTTCATTCATTCTAAAATAGAATCGCCTTATGATTTTAATTTTAATATCGAAAATGACAGTTTTTATTGTTCTGAATTGATTCACTTAGCTTTCCAAGATGCTAATGATGGAAAGCCAATTTTTGATACGCCACCAATGACTTTTAAAGAACCAAAAACGGATAGTACTTTTGCAATTTGGGTTGATTATTTTGAAGCTTTGGGCGAACCAATTCCAGAAGGGAAAATTGGTCTGAACCCTGGAAGTATGTCAAGGTCAGCATATTTAGATATTGTACATTTCTATGGTGAACCTTCAAAGTAGATTAGTTAAAAGAAAAACGGAAAGCATATTACATGCTTTCCGTTTTTAATGAAATTTTGATTTCAGAACTCTTTAAGATTTCTTTTTCCAGTTGCGATTATTATTGTTTCTCTTTTTTCTTCTTGGTTGCTGTTGCTTTTTCGCTTTTGGCGGAATTTCATGATCTTTTCGAGTATCTTCAAAAGGATGATCCGTGATAACCTTAATTTTCTGATTAATCAACTTTTCAATATCTTTTAAATATGGTCGTTCGTCACCCATGCAAAAAGATAAAGCAACA
>CAZEOC010000307.1:0-5341 GCA_964513525.1 uncultured Saprospiraceae bacterium
CCCAAATTTTGGCAACGACAATTTCGTTTGCTCTACAATAAAAATTAATTTTTCAAATTAAAAATATGACAAGCTGCAATTCCTGCGGTTTCTGTTCTTAATCGTGATTCTCCTAAAGAAATTGGTTGAAACTGTTGTTGTAATGCTAATTCAATTTCTTTATCTGAAAAATCACCTTCTGGACCAATCAATATTGTTGTATTCTGTCCAACATTATAGACTTCTTTCAGATGTCCTTCTCGTCCTGTTTGGCAATGTGCGATAATTTTTTGACTTTCCTGAATATTTTCAGAATTTATGAAATCTTTAAAATTTGTCAAATCATTTAACTTTGGTAAATAACGTTTTAAAGATTGTTTCATAGCCGATAAAACCACTTTTTCTAATCTATCTAAACGAATATTTTTTCGTTCGGAATGAAAACATAATAAAGGCGTAATTTCATCAATTCCAAATTCTGTAGTTTTCTCTAAAAACCATTCTAATCGATTGATATTTTTGGTCGGAGCAATCGCAATATGTAGTTTTGGTTTTCTTGATTCTTGAAAATCAACGGTTTCTATTCCAATTGTACAAGTTTTCTTTCCTGTTCCTATAATTTTACCTGAATATAATCCTCCTTTTCCATCAACAAAATGAATTGTATCGCCTACTTTTTTGCGTAGCGTTTTGACACAATGCATTGCTTCTACTTGCGGTAATTCAGCAATGTCATCTTTTATATTATCAGAATAGAATAAAAACATTTCTTATCGTCTCATTAATTTAGGAATAATTGAAGCTATAGCTTCCATTCAGAATACGAATATCGAAGTATTTAAACAAAAAAAGTAGAATTTCTAAGAAATTCTACTTTTAGACTATATTTAGTTTTAATATAATTGGAGCTTGAAAAGTCGTGTTGTTGTGTTGTTGTGTTGTTGACTATATAATATTACAAAACCAAAAAAACATACTACGATATTTTTAAAACGCTGTGAAACTCCGTGTATCTCTAAGGTGAATAAATTAACAGTTCATTTAATCTACCGAGCGAAGTGAGTTTTTGATAGAATCTTTGCTCATTGCATCAACATAAACTAAATTTTGATAGCCTAAAACAGTTAAATCCGCTTTTAAATATGCTTCTGCTTTGCGTCTAACGATTCTACTTGATATATTTTTTCCAGAATAATTAAAACGTACTTTTTGAACTGTTCCTTTTGGAAAAGCCTCAGATTGAATCCATATCAAATCATAGATTGAATCTTGTTGAAAAGTGGCAATCGGTTCTAAGCCTTTCTTCATAGAATCTCTTACTGTTAGTTGGATATTAGTTGTCAAACTATCCATTTTACTTTGTGTCAATTCGATTGTTCCAGATGTAGGATAATTTATATTATCCTCACAAGCAATTGTAATGATTAGTATTAATATAAATAATAAGTGCTTCATAATAATTTTAATATAATACGGTGAAATATATGAAGAAAGGCTATTTCCATTACGAAAATAGCCTTTCTTTATATTTACTAATAATAAAATTTATTCTTAGTAAGTTGACCCATCAACTTTTAATGCCCAACCAGATAACCAGTTGCTTGAGCTTGAAACTGCTCCAATTTCAGTATCAGCAGTAAAGAATGCATCACTATAAACAGCATTTGCATCAGCACCACCAGAAGTTGTTCCAATAACACCGTCAGTTAAAGTAACAGCAGTTGATACATTATCGTTAGTGATAGCCCAACCAGAACCTGCTTTACCCCAAGCTGTAGCACCTGCATCTAAATCAAATACAGTTGAATTCGTAACTACTAAACTTCCATCAAGTACATTGTTACCTGTAGTTGCATCATCATCAGCACGGATACCATAAGAATATGCACCTGTTACTATTGCATTATGGATAGCACCTTTTGTACCGTGACGTAAACGCATACCTGTTGTTCCACCAGAGTTTCCATCTGTACAAACTAATGTTAAGTTTGCTAACGTAGGACTTGAAACTGGAGTAGCTGTGAAATCCGCTTCTAAGTTATCTGCTTCGATAGCACGGTCACCACGACTTGCAGCTTGTCTTACAACCCAGTATTGTCCTTTTCCTCTCCAACCATGCGTCCAGTCAAAAGAATCATCTTTAGAACCGGTAGAAATTGCATATTTAACATTTGCAGTTCCACCAAAGAATTCGAAACCATCATCTTCACCGAAATAAGACTGAATATATTCGATTGTTGTTGCAGAACCAACACTATTAAATGAAAATCCATTTAATTCATTATCTACACCTACAATACGACCAGGATATTTTAAAACTATGTATTTAATTGTTCCTGAGTTATCAGCATCATCAGAACCACCATAAGTTCCAGTTCCACCTTCACCTTCAGCAGTTTCACCAACATTGATATCAGCAGTACCATTAACAACTAATCCTCCCCATTCACCAGAAGCAGGTGTTCCTGTTCCTAATTCATTAGATGTTGTTAAAGTAATAGGAGCAGCACTTGTTCCTGTTGCATTAATAGTTGCTCCTTGTAAAATTGACAAGAATGAAGTTTGAGCAGCATCTGCATCAAAATATACTGTCATTCCTTCTGCGATTGTCAATTCTGCACCTTCAACAAATACAGCACCACATAATACCCAACTATAATCTGGTACAGCTTTAATCTCAACATCTTCTGAGATTGTACCTGACAATTTAATTACTGCTTCTCCATTTACTGTAGAAGTTTCTAATGCGTAAGTGTCTGCTTCATCATAAGAGAAACCTGTTAATGAAGAAAGTTCTTCATATTCTGTAACAACAGTTGGTCCCGGGTCTTCCGTACAAGAAACAATAGTCAATGTTGCGATAGCAACAATTGCAAATAATAAGTTTTTTAATAAGTTGTTCATGACTTAAAATTGATTAATAATAGTTAAATTAATTTTTTCTTACAAAGGATAATAATTGATTACCGATTTCTTATGCAAATGTAAGTTGACTTAATAGGCTATCTTAATTTTTCGATTTAACTTTATATTACGCTTATGTTAATTCAATATTAAGCAGTTTTAAGAAAATTATTATAAATCATTATTAATCAAAATATTATGTTTGTTAACATTGAAAAACTAAGGTAAAGAATTGTTTTTTTTTATAAATTATGAATAATATTTTTTGAAAGTTGATAATTTTGATTTTTACTTTGTTAGATATGAAAAGTGAAAATGATTAAATTAAATTCATTACAAACTAAAGAATGTCATTAATAAAAAAATTGGCGGCAGAAACCGCTATTTATGGATTAAGTAGTATTATCGGTAGATTTTTGAATTACTTCTTAGTCCCATTATATACAAATATATTTCTAACATCTGAATATGGAATTCTAACAGATTTATATGCTTGGGTTGGTTTATTGATGGTTTTCTTTGTGTATCGAATGGAAACTGGATTTTTTCGTTTTGGAACAAAGCAATCAGAAAGGAATAAAGCATATTCTACTTTATCAACCGCTTTATTGATTACTACACCTATATTATGTTCAATCTTGATTTTATTTTCTGAGCCAATTGCGGTTTGGATGAAATATCCTGGTCAAGAGAATTATATTATTTGGTTTGCGATTGTTCTGGGTTTAGATGCACTTTCAGCGATTCCTTTTGCAAAGTTGAGATTGGACGGACGACCTTGGGTATTTGCAGCAATTAAACTTACTGGAATTGGCGTTAATTTATCCTTCAACTTATTCTTCTTATTGTTGTGTCCATATTTAGCGTCTAAAGGTTGGGATATGTCCAATATTTACAATCCGAATTGGGGAATAGAATATGTATTTATCGCTAATTTAACATCAAGTGCAATTACATTGATTTTATTGTCACCTTCCTATTTCAAATCAAAGTTTGAATTTGATAAAGCACTATTAAAAAAGACTTTAATATATGTTTTGCCGTTGATTTTGGTTGGTTTGGCGGGATTAGTCAATGAGGTAATTGATAGAATATTATTAAAATGGTTATTGCCTGGTTCTATTACAGAAAATATGGCAATAGTTGGTATTTACGGAGCTTGTTATAAGTTAGCAATGTTATTGAGTTTGTTTACACAAGCATTTAATTATGCCGCAGAACCTTTCTTTTTCAAAAACGCAGATAGAAAAGATTCTTTAGATATTTATGCAAAAGTCGCTCTGTATTTTACGGTAGTTGGGACTTTAGGGTTTTTAGGAATTACCTTATACATTGATATTGCCCAATATTTTATTGGCGCAGATTATCGTTCGGGTTTGATTATTGTTCCTATTTTATTGTTAGCTAATTTATTTTTAGGTATTTATTACAACTTTGCGATTTGGTATAAATTGAAAGATAAAACATTAATTGGAGCTGCTATCGCAATAGGTGGCGCTTTGATAACGTTGGGTTTAAACTTCTGGTTGATTCCAATAATTGGTTTTGTCGGTTCTGCTTGGGCAACATTAGCTTGTTATTTCTCAATGGCGGCGGCTTGTTATTTGGTTGGACGGAAATATTTACCAATTCCATATCCGATTACAAAAATGTTCGCTTATATCCTCTTAGCTATCGGGATTTATGGATTGAATTTATGGGTTAGAAATATATTTGGAGATGGTTCTTTATTACTTTTTGCCATTAATACCGTATTAATAATAGGTTTTATTGGTGTTTTTTATCGATTTGATGGGAAACCTTTGATAAATAAAAATTAAGAATCAATCTAAAAGACTTTATTCTAATAATAAAGGAGAATACTTAGAATTACAATAAATAATAATATGAAGAGATATATAACTACTTACTTTGCCTTGTTTTTTTTAATCTCAAGCATACAGGCGGAAGATACTTGGAGAGTTTATGTAACGACTTTTCAATCTAAAGATGTCGCTTTTGAAGCAGATGCAGTCAGTATTTCTAATGATTTTCAATATGTTTTTCAAGGTTGTAATGAAAGATTTCAAGTTTTAGATAGAAAATTTTATACAAGTTGGGTCGAAGAAGCAAAGGCAAAAACAGTTGATGAAAATAAATCTCTATTGAATTTCCAAGATGTAGATTATATCGTTTTTGGTGAAGTGATTTACAATGCTTTATTAAAAATTTATGCTATTGAATATGGATTTGAAGAGGTAAATACTGGTCAAATTTTGTTCTTGGATAAGTTAGCCTTTAATTCCTTATCAGAATTACAAGATGCAGAGTTTAGATATGAAAAAATATCTAATAGAATTACAAAAGAATTTGAATTATGTAATAATGATTCGAAAAAAACTAAAAAGAAGATGGTAGAAATCAAATCTTCTGTCCAGCATCAACTTACAGATTTGGACAAAGAAATATTAATGAACAT
>CAZEOC010000308.1:0-5333 GCA_964513525.1 uncultured Saprospiraceae bacterium
TGAAAATCGTTGTTTAGAAAGTATTAATCATCAAATTCAGATAGCAAATAAACAATTAAAAACGGCGGATTATTTAATACTTACTTTTGGAACAGCAAATGTTTTTGAATATAAAAAGACGAATGAAATTGTTGCGAATTGTCATAAGTTACCAAACCAAGACTTCAATCGGAAACGATTAAGAATAGAAGAAATTACCCAACCTTTTTTGGAAGTATTAAATCAATTAAAAAAGCAAAATCCAAATCTAAAAGTAATTTTCACAGTAAGTCCAGTTCGACATATTCGAGATGGTTTATTAGAAAATCAACGAAGTAAATCGACCTTGTTATTAGCAATAGATGAATTGACGAATCAATTGGATTTTACAAGTTATTTTCCTTCGTATGAATTGCTAATAGATGATTTGAGAGATTATCGTTTTTATAAAGAAGATATGATTCACCCTTCAAAAGTAGCGATAGATTATATTTGGAAGGCTTTTGTAGAATGTTATTTTGATGAACGAACAAAACAGGTAATTCCACAGATTAGAAAATTAATTCAAGCCAAAAATCACAAGGTAGAAAATCCGAATTCCGCGGAATATCAATTATTTATTAAAAATCAAATTAAGAAAATAGAGGAATTACAACAGCAATATAAATGGTTAAATTTTGAGGAAGAACTAAATCAATGGAAAATGGACAATTGAAAAGTTTCAATTGTCCATTTTTAATTTTCTAAAATCCAAATACAACACCGCCTCGCATAATCAAAGGACTTGGATAAGGTGAACGGTCAGCTTGATATAAAATATTATATAAGACTTCGAAAGTGAATCCTAATCCGCTACTGCCAAATTGAGTTCCGTAGCCACCTCCAAGTAATAAACCTGGCGCTTCCAATTCATTTTCGCTTAGTAATCTTCCTGATTCATCTCTCACAGTAGCTGTAAAATTCAAAAACTCATATTCGCCTCTTGCGTACAAATTTTGAAATAATAATTGTTGTGCGAAGATTCTTCCGCCAGTAACATTTTGCGTCCAACGCAATCCGTCCCAACGATTTGTGAAATCACTATAAATATAAGTAAAGCCAACACCAGCAATCGTTGTATTCGTTACTCTGTAACCAACTGTTGGAGAAAGCGTAATATTGAAACCATTAGAATAACCAAGTCCAATATTTCCACCAAAGACTAATTTTTCTAAAATTTCATTTCCTTCCTCATCATTATCTTCTTCTTCCTGCGCAAAGCCAGAAACAACAAAACAGAAACAAGCTAAAAGTAATAAACTATACCTTTTTATATTTTTCATTTCTTACTATTTTTTCAAAAATTATTATTAATCATCAATTCTAAAATTGCAAATTCTTACTGCAAAACGACCAACTCATTCTATCCTCTAATCAAATTATACTTGGAGGCATTTGCTGCATCAATTTGTATCATTGCACTATAAACACGTTGCTTTTGAGCTTGTTCAGCACCAGAGAAAATTTGTAGAATTTCAGTTGCTTTTGTTTGAGCGAAAATTTGAATTATCATCGAATTTCGATAAGCTTTATTTGCTTCTGCTACTCTTTTAATTGCAGTTGCACAAGCAGTTACACCATTTGAAGTATCATCTGCCATTCTATCCAATCCGCCACGGTGATATAAATACATCGCTTTACGAAAATCATCCATTCTTGGATTCAAAATATTTTCAATCAACCAATAACGATTTCTTTGTCCACGTTCAATTGATGTCCAGCCACCAGCACTTTGTGCAACATTTGAAGGAACACCGGAAAGTATATTTTGTGCTTCTTGAAATAAATCTGTTCCTCCTAATTCACTGAAAGAATCATAATCTAAACCTAAAATTACATAAGAGTAGAAACCTAAAATTGCAGATAAATTATCCGTAAAAACATTTTTAGAAAATTCTACAGGTTGATATTCTTCATAACCAAATTGTACATCATTATCTTGATATGCAAAAAGAACTGTTTCATAACTACTGTTATGAACAGGTCGAACAGCTTGAATCGCCATATCTGCCTTAAAACTTGTTGGCGATAATTCTTGTGTGATGTTTATTGTAATTGTCAGTTTGATACGTTCTTCTTGCTCGAAAATATCATCTGTCCACTTCGTATTATTCATCATATCTCGAAGCGTCGTTTCTAAAGTCTTAAAAACTTTTGGGTCAACATCCTGTAGTTTTGGTGTATTCACCGTCACTTTCGCTTGAAACTCCTGTGCTTGTGCAAAAACTGCTAAACACATCAACACTCCTAATATAATTGATTTTCTCATTTGTCGAATTTATTAGGTGTTGGACCCTTTTGAAGTGTCCAATACCTTACTTTAATAAAGAACTAATCTTATTCACTATATCAACTGCTACCGCAGTTTTTGATTTCAACTCAAATTCTTGCAAGTTATCATGATTATCAATCAAGGTTACCTTATTCGTATCATGATTGAAACCTGCACCTTTATCTTGTAACGAATTTAAAACTATAAAATCGAAATTTTTTCGTTTTAACTTACCTTTTGCATTTTCAATTTCATTATTGGTTTCTAATGCAAACCCAACTATCAATTGTTTTTCTGTTTTTATCTGCCCTAAATTTGCCGCAATATCTTTGGTTTTCTCTAATTCCAAAGCCATATCATCCGACTTTTTCTTAATTTTTGTAGTAGCAATCGTACTCGGTCGATAATCCGCAACTGCTGCTGCCAATACTGCAATATCAACGTTTGGAAAACGCGCTATCGCTGCTTCATACATTTGCTGCGCCGTTTTTACATTTATTGTTTCAATACCTTTCACAGAAGTTGACAATCGAGAAGGTCCAAGAATTAACTGAACTTTTGCACCTCGACGAGCTAAATTTTCTGCAATCGCAACGCCCATTTTCCCAGAAGAACGATTTCCAATAAAACGAACAGGGTCAATTGGCTCATAAGTTGGACCAGCAGTAACTATAACTGTTTTTCCTAATAAATCTTGTGTGATTTCTGGTGAAAAATAATTCGCCAATAAATTAACAATATCTTCAGGTTCTGCCATTCTTCCTGCACCAACCAGTCCACTCGCCAACTCGCCGTGACCAACAGGAATCAAATGATTCCCATAACTTAGTAATTTCTCAATATTGTTTTGATTTGCTGGATGTTCCCACATATCCAAATCCATTGCAGGAGCAAAAAAAACGGGACAACGTGCCGACAGATAAGAAGCAACCAACATATTATCACACAAAGCAGTTGCCATTTTTGAAAGCGTTGTCGCAGTTGCAGGAGCAACTATCATTGCATCTGCCCAAAGTCCAATTTCAACATGATTATTCCAACCTTCACCACTACTTACTTCTGTAAAAACTGGACGTTTCGATAAAGTTGAAAGTGTCAAAGGTGTAATGAAATTAGTTGATGCTTTGGTCATTAATACTTGAACTTCTGCACCAGCTTTTATCAATAATCGAGTAAGAAATGCACACTTATAAGCAGCAATACTTCCCGATATTCCTAATAATATTTTTTTACCTTTTAACGAAGAAAGCTCGTTCGTCATTTTGATTGATTTTTAATGTTTTACAAAGATAATAAAAGAATCAGAAGTCAGACCGCTTTGCTGTCAGACCGTCTTTGACTGTCAGACTTTGACAAACTTCTTTATTAAAAAATAAAACAAAATAGCTTTCGCTAATGATTGTACTCACCGACCGTTTGACAATCTACATAAAATCAATTTCGTGAATTAGAACAAGTTTAGCTTTTGTTTTTGCTTACTTTAGTAACGCTAATATGCTTTATTAATGTAGCTATATTGCCAAAGCATATTAGCGTTCATCAAGTTCGATTGAAACTCAAATTCGATTCATTAATTTTTGTAGTGAGGATGTGACTTCAAGTCACATCCTCACGAACTTAATTAAACGCACTTTGCCAAACGGTCGGTGAGTGCAATTATTTGGCGAAAGCCATTTTTTTATTTAGTTTATGCTTATACTGCGTAACTTTACAGAAATAGATAAATCAACAAGATAAACTGACTTCCGAATTTCTGACAGCTAAAGGCGGTCTGACAATCGAAGATGGTCTAAAATCTGATTACTCAATGAAACACATCGTTCCACCAAATATTGAAAAAACTCGCCTTAGCGATTATGCTATTGGTATCTTTTCGACTGTTCCTACTCGAAAAGGTATCAAAAAAGCGATTAAAAAAGGAGCAGTTTTAATTAATGATAAAGTTGGAAAGACTGGAGATTGGATTTTAGGCGGAGAAGAAATTCATTTGTTGGATTTGCAAGAAAGTATTCCGAAAGTATTTGAATGTAAATTACCAATTGTTTTTGAAGATGAAGATTTGGCGATTATTAATAAACCTGGTGGAATTGCAGTAAGTGGGAATTTCTATAAAACGGTTCAAAATGCCTTGGTTTTTAATCTTCAACCGTCAACTTCTGAAGATGCCTTGAAAATCCCTCGACCTGTTCATCGTTTGGATTCTGCAACTTGTGGTTTATTATTAATTGCAAAAACGAAATCTGCACAATTACATTTATCTAAGCAGTTTGAAAATAAAACCATCAAGAAACGCTATCAAGCGATTGCAATTGGGAAATTGCCCGAAAAAGGACGTTTTGAAATGCCAATTGATGAAAAACTATCAGTCACGGAGTTCGAAACTATCAAACTAATTCCATCAATGAAAAATGAATTTTTATCTTTGGTCAACTTGTTTCCAATAACTGGTCGAACGCATCAGTTAAGAAAGCATTTGTTTGAAAATGGAACACCAATTTTAGGCGATAAATTATATTTTAAAGAAGGATTGATTTTATGGAAAAAAGGCTTATTTTTATGCGCAGTTGAGTTAGAATTGACGCATCCGAAAACTGGTGAAAACTTAGAAATCAAGATTGAACCACCGAATAAATTTGAATTGTTATTAAAACGAGAAGCACGAAATAGTAAGCAATCAAATTATTCAGAAAAAGGTTAAAAATGAAAGCAGTTTTTAAGCAAGTATTTAAAATTTACAAATATTTATTAGGAGTTTCTTTAATATTTTTAATACTATCTTTTATTTATACAGTAATTGATGAGCGGTATTGGCCCACAAATTTTCCGATTATTGATGTCGGAATTATAGATGTAGGAATTATACTTGGGATTCTTACAGCCTATATTCTACTTTTATCCTTATGTTTTTGGGGAATTGCTTCTATTCTTATCTTATTTTATCATAAAATAATTAAAAGATAAACTATAAAATCTGCGAAGCTGGAGCTTCGCATTACGTAAAAAATATGAATTACTTCAAACTACTTTTTTTAGGTTTAATAAT
>CAZEOC010000309.1:0-4765 GCA_964513525.1 uncultured Saprospiraceae bacterium
GAACAAGTGTTACTGGTAATCTAACTTTAGTAGACGGAACAGTTGTAGATACTGCAACAGAAAATGCTCCTATTGAAGATGATTATTATTTCATTGTTCCTGATAAATGTACAGAATGTGAAGGATTTCATGAAGAACCTCAATGTGCTGCAGTTTGTCCAGTAGATTGTTGTGTTCCAGATCCGGACCGTGAAGAAAGTGTAGAAAGATTATTAAAGAAAAAAGCTATTTTACATTTGTAAAATAGTTAGAAATCATAAGCTAATTGTTAATCGACAGATTCATAATTCAGTCGATTAACAATTATAATTTATCTTTTTTCTAATTCTAATTGAATCATTTCATGTCGCTTTTTATCCAATTTGTAATTATTAAATAATAATATTGGAATCAACCCTAATATCGCTAAAAGTGGTCCAGCTACTAAGCCAAGATTCATTATAATATCATCTGGAACAGTTCCAAATTCCGCTTTAGTTGGAAAATCAATCAAATCAATTAATATACCTGCAAACAGACTTCCAACTCCAGAAGCAATCTTAGATAATAATGCTCTTATTGAAAATAATGTTCCAGTCTTCTTTAACTTGGTTTCATATTCAATCTCATCTGAAATATCCGCAAAAATAGAGTTAATTGTAATTAATATTATTGGAGCAAAACAATTTGCTATGAAAACTCCAATCATTAATACGCCTCTAATAATTAAATCATTATCAGGAATGATATTAATCAATTTAATAATAATGAGAATAAATGCTACTAACCAAAATATCAAATTCGAATAAATTAAAGTATTCTTTTTATCAAACCATTTAACCATCTTTGGTGCAAGATAAACAGCTACAAGTAAACCTAAAGCAAATGGTAAAGCTAAGTATTTAGGTAATTCTTCTGTTTTTAATTCCCAGAAATGAATAAATACATAAGTAGAAAGATATTCTGCTGTAGTATTTACAATCATCAATAATAATATCCCAATGATAATAACTCTAAATGATTGATTATTTATTATTAGCTTGAAATCTTTTATGTAGTTAGATTTATCTAAAGGAATGTTTTTATTCTTTTTTAGAATTTCAGATTTTGTACCTAATATAGAACCATATGTACCGATTAATATTAGTATAGCAATATAATATCCGAAGTAAGGATACATTTCTTGATTTAATAATCCATTAGAATACTCTTCCGTGCTTTTGAAAAAATATAAAAAACCTGCACCAAGTGTTGCTAAATTACCAATTAAACCAAATAATTGACCATAACTATAAAGGTTAGAACGTTCCACATAACCATTTGATAGTTCTGCTCCAAGAGATAAATAGGGAATTTGAAAAAATGTTTGAGCTGTACGAGTCAGTATTGCAAAAACCACTAACCAAATAAATAAAGCGGTATCAGATAAAAATGAAGGAGGAAGAAATAAACAAGATAGAAATATAGCAAAAGGTAATGCACCAAACATCATAAAAGGGAGTCTTTTTCCCCACCTTTTAGAATAAAACTTATCAGACCACATACCAATCAAAGGGTCATTAATTGCATCAAAACATAACGCAATCATTAAAGCCAAACCGCACATTGTTCCTGAAAGTCCTAAAACTTGATTATAAAAAACAAAAAGGAATGTACCAAATACCGCTGTTTTAATAGCATTTCCAATATTCCCGAAGCCATACCAAATCTTTGTAAATAGCGAAAGCTTCTTCATTGGTTTTATATTTGATTCAGTTAAACAAAATATTCTTATAGATTAACATATCTTCATATTTGTTTATTACACCTTCATTAAAATCACAATAAATTTTAACGATTCTTTATCATCATTCGAAACTTGATTATTATTTATGTGTGTTACGTTCTACATACTTGTAAGAGAAGAATATCTTATCTAACCATAAGAAAATTCGGTCTTGCAATATTCCAATAATTACAATTACAATTAATACAGCAAATGCTTTATCAATTCTACTTTGTCTTCGAGCAATCCAAATCAATTCTCCAATTCCTCCACTTCTATTTAGCATTTCTGCAATGGTGATATACGTCCAAGAAATAGCTGTTAATACTCTAATATCATCAGATAATTTTGAAATTACAGCAGGAAAATAAACCGATTTTATCGTTTGCCATTTTGAAGCGCCAAGTGTAAAAACTGTTTTTAAATAAACATCTTTTACTTCATCAATTCGCTGTACAACGACAGGAATTAAATAAACAATGATACCGAAAGCTAAGAAAGAAACTTTCATTTCATTACCTAAACCTAACCAAATTACAAAAATACCAGTAACAGCCGTTAAAGGAATAAATCTAAAAGAATCAAAAATTCGAGCAAATAAACCTCTAAAAAGAGGAACTAAACCTAAGACAAAACCTAATGGAATTGAGATTAAAATGGCAACAACATAACCTAATAAATTCAGCTTGATAGATTGAAAACTATTTGGAATTAAGTAATCTTCGTATAATAACTCTTTAAAAGATTTCATTACAGAAAGTGGCGAAGGTAAAATTGCATAGACTCTTTTTTTCTCCAGACCTAAAGTTTGTAATTCTGTATCTGATTTTTTTATTAATAAATCCTCATCTGCAATTAAAGTAGAATCACTATCATAATAGGTTCTATCTTTTATTTCAATGGTTTCACTATCAATTTGAGTTACTCGAACATCTGATTTCAAATGTGCTAAACCAGCCCAAAGTCCTAACAATAGAAACACACCTGCGATACTTAAAAGTATATTTTGGTTACTTGTTAATTTTCCTCTTAGTATAAATAAATCTTTCATTTTGCTATCAAGTAATTAATAAAAATAATAAAGGACAAGTTAATAAAAACTTGTCCTTTATCAATAATAAACTTTGTTTATTAAAAAAACCTTATCGCTATTCTGCAACTAATTCAAAATCAGTACGACGATTTTTCGCCTTTCCGTCTGAAGTATTATTAGAAGCTACAGGATTATCAGAACCATTTCCTACAATTATGAAACGTCTGCTATCAAAACCATATTCAGATTCTAAATATTGAGCAACAGATTTTGCACGTTTATAAGATAATTCTTTATTATTTGCAGGGTTTCCAACATTATCGGTATTTCCTTCGATACGAATACGAGCATTCGAGAAAGCTCTTGCTATATCTGCAAATTCTCTATCAATAATGTATTTTGTATTTTCATCCAAACGGAATTCTCCAGTACGGAAACTAATACTTACTTGCTTCGTTGAAATTGCTTCTTTAGTTTCATCGTCAGCAGTTACTTCTGTAAAAGTCTTTTTACCTTCTGCCGCTTGTCCTGCTCCAGTTCCTAAGTTAGAAGTCGTTACTAAATCAGAATTAGTAACCAAACGCCAACTTTTTATACTTTTTGGTGCATATCCCAAATCAGCATAAACTGTTTTCATTTTATTATATAAATCTTCTCCTGTAACACCTGAAAAATCTCTATTTAATCCAAAGAAATTCAAATTATCACCATGCGTTGTCAAACGAACATTATTGATTGCATTGTAACAAAAATCTTCTGGTTGAGCCAAACCTTCCGCTAAAATTTTAGCAGCTTTTCTTTTTGCAGCATCAGATTCATTAATTTCTGCTGCTCCTCTCATCCAACCTTCGTATAATTGACGTAAACGAGTTTTATTATTTTCAATATATTCTTTCTTAGCAATAAATACATCCGCGATAATATTAGATGCATTTTTTGTATTTTCTAAGATTCTTGCTCCTTTTACTTTCTCAACACAATCTTGGTCATCTGGACTCCAAACTACAGCAGCATCTACAGTACCACTTTTGAAAGCATCAGCCGCATCAATTGCACTTGGCATTTCTTTAATAGAAACATCGCTTGTTTTCAATCCACCTGCATCTAATAACCAAATCAAGAAAGTATGCGAAGGCGTCATTGGAGCAACTGCAATAGATTTTCCTTTTAAATCTTTTACATTATTAATTCCTCTACGAACGACTACTGCATCGCCACCTCGTGACCAATCGGCTTGAAAAACAACTTGTGGAGAATATTGACTTAATCCCTCTACTTCACAAGGAAAGGCATCAATTGTATTCCATAATAAATCAACTTCATCAGCTTTGAAAGCATCACGAGAAGCATCATAATCATCTAAAACTTTAAATTCTACTGCAAAACCATGTTCTTTATAAAAACGAGATTCTTTATTGGCTTTAAAACCATTATTCCAATATTGTCCACCTGCATATCCGCCCCAAGTTACGACTCCGATATTAATAACATCATCGCTATTTTTTACAGTTTCACCTGTATAATTACTTTCTTGTTCTTGCGTATCACCACCATTATTGTTTTCAGGAACTAATCCATCTAAAACACCAAAGTATGATAATCCAAAATATCCGCCACCAACAATTGCGACAACCATTAATAATTTTGCAAAAGGTGTCAATCGAGTTCTTCTTGCCATTTTTTTGTTTTGTTATTTATAAAAAAATGTTAATTGTTAATTGTTAATTGTTAATCGACTGTATTATGAAACTGCCGATTAACAATTAACTAATAACAACTAACAAAAATTAATCAAAGAATTTATTATACTGATTATCATGAGGGATTTCAGCAGCTTTTTTGATTGGTTGATTCAAATCTAAAGTGTTCAAATCATTATTAGCATCTAATAATAAAGTACCTTTTTCTTCACCTAAAATTAATGAAGTACCTTCTTTTTCCCATTTTGCTAATAAATCCATTCCTTCTTCTTCAAAGATTCCATTTTG
>CAZEOC010000309.1:4775-5311 GCA_964513525.1 uncultured Saprospiraceae bacterium
AAATCTACAGAATCCATGAAACTTGTAGATAAATCCATAAAGCGTTCCATTTCACCAATTTTCTGACTTACATCATCTGCAATTGCTTCTAATGCCATATCAAACATTTCTCTTTTATCACCGTTTCCAGAGATAATATTCATTGCAGAAGTCATTGCAGAATGTGAAGCACGTATTGCTTTACGTTCTGTTTCTTTAACGGAAACTTGGTCTTTCAAATCTTCCATCATGATTTCAGAATTTTCGTACATTTTTACTAAAACTCGGTATAAAACCTCCATTTTTTTGTACAAATCTTCCAACTTCATATTTGACTCTTTCAAACGACCAGCTTTACGAGCTTTCAAAACCATAATGTTTTTCTTTCCTCGTTCTTTTGCTTTGTTTGCTAATGCCAAATTACTATTAACATCTTTTTTATTATTATTAATAGTCTCTTGTAATTTATGCATTTGACCACGTAAAATTCCAATTTGCTTATTCATTTTACGCAAATTATCACCTAAATCCTCTACATAAGATTTTAAGATGCCAAT
>CAZEOC010000310.1:0-5302 GCA_964513525.1 uncultured Saprospiraceae bacterium
TGGGGGTGAGTTCAATTTTTTATTTAAAACCTATAAGTTCTACTTCGAAGACTAAAACTGCATTTGGTGGAATTACACCGCCAGCACCTCTTGGTCCATAAGCCAAACCTGAAGGAATATAGAAAGTACCTTTTCCGCCTTTTGCTAATAACGGAATAGCTTGTTGCCAACCCGGTATTACATTAGCTAATGGAAAATCTAAAGGTTGACCTCTATCATAAGAAGAATCAAAAACCTTTCCGTCTAATAACATTCCTTTATAATGTGTCGTTACATTTGACCCTAAATTTGGATTTCCACCTGTACCTTTTTCAGTAATTTGATAATAAATACCAGTTTCAGTTCTATTAGCATCAATTCCTTTTTCTTTCAAATAAGCTCTAATGATTTTATCATCTTTTGTAGCTTGTTGTGTAGCACTCATTGGCTCTTCGAAATCCATTAATTCGATATCAAAAACCAAAACTGCATTTGGTGGAATATCTGCTCCTGCACCTCTTTCGCCATACGCCAAAGCAGAAGGAATATAGAATGTTCCTTTTTCTCCTTTTGATAAAGTAGGAATAGCAATTCTCCAACCAACAATAACTCTATCTAAAGTTGTTGTGAACGGTTGTCCTCTATCGTAAGAAGCATCAAATTTTTCGCCACTCAATAAACGACCTTCGTAATGAGCAGTTACAGTTGCTTTATCACCTGGTTTTTTACCTTTTCCTTTCTTAATCGTTTTATACCAAATTCCAGAAGGTAATTTTTCTGCTTGAATATTATTTGCTTCTAAATGAGCGATAATTGTTGCTTGGTCTTTTGCTGCACGTTCTTCCGCTGTCAATATTTGTTCAAAATCAACTAATTCAATAACGAATTTCAAAACTGAATTTCCAGGGATTTTAGCACCTGAACCTCTTTCTCCATAAGCTAATTCAGAAGGAATATAGAAAGTACCTTTTCCACCTTTTCCTAAAAGCTTAATTGCTTCTTGCCAACCTTTGATAACTTGACCTAATTTGAAATCTAAAGGTTTTCCTCTATCATAAGAAGAATCAAATTTTGTGCTATCTAATAATGTTCCTTCGTAATGTGCTTTTATCATAGAACGGTCTGTTGGCTTTGCTGAATCACCTGAGTTCTCCATTACATACCAAATTCCCGACTCTGTTTTCTGTGCTTCAATTTCATTTGCAACCAAATAATCTATAATTATATTCTGGTCTTTTTCCATTTGCGTGGTTGGATTCTCCAACTTCATTTCTTTCATGTTTTTAATATATTTTGGCGTACAAGCCGTCAAACCTGTAAGCATTACGATAGTCAATCCAAATACTGTTTTTTTCATAATTTATTAATAAAGTAGTCACATAGAAATATAGCTTTTTCAATAGCAAACATAGTTGAATTCAGTTATGCTGAATTGTACATTTCGATGAAGCCGAAAAGAAACTATATGTTCTATGTGAAAAAACTATATGATTATGTGTCAAAAAATCATTGTAAACTTATTTTCTGTATTTTATCGCCAACTTGAATTTTTTGAACGATGTCCATTCCTTCTGTCACTTTTGCAAAGATAGTATAACGACCATCTAAATGAGGTGTAGGAGAATGTGTAATAAAAAACTGACAAGATTCTGTATCTTTTCCTGCCGATGCAACGCCAACCCAACCCGCATCATTATACTTTAAAGGTGAAAATTCTGAGCGAATTAATTCGTTAGAACTTCCATAACCATCACCTCTCGGACAGCCACCTTGTGCTACAAAATTAGGCACAACACGGTGAAAGGCTTTATTATTATAAAACCCTTTTTTGACTAATTCCAAAAAGTAACTAACGGTTCCAGGAGCTTCTACAGGATATAATTGCATGATAATATCTCCTTTGGAAGTTTCTATTTTCACTCTTGTATCTTTAGTCAACTCTTGTAATGGTAACCAATCAATTTGATAATTATTAGTAGGATTTACTAATGTCAAAGTATCATTTTGTGATAAAAACTTTATTGTTTTTTGAATTTCGTGATAAGTTTCAATATCACGAGGAAGTTTCAAATTTGGTAATGCTTCGCTTAAAAAAGCATTATCATTTGCAAAGTAATATTGGTAATCTAAGTTTTCGTCTCTTAAAATTTCGGAAGCAACTGCCATCATTCCTACATCACCTGTTGTGAAAACTTCTTTGAATGCTCTTCTAAAGAAATTTAAAATCCATTCATAATCCGAACCCATGATAAGATTCAATTTCTTATTTCTTCTAATTTTCGCCAAAGCTTGAACACCTGAAGTTTTAACATAAGGATGTGCTTTCTCCGCAAACATCGCATCATAAATGAATTGGTAGTTTAATGCAAAACCTGATAAAACTTTCAGAACGGCACCTTTTTCATAAGGATTTTTAGAAGTGTTAAATTGATTCTGTAAAGCTTCGTTTATTTCTTTTCTTTTCTTTGCTTCTGTATAGCTGACATGAGCTAATGATGCACCCATCATATTAATTCTCAAAAACTGATTTTCTATAGTACTATCCTTTGCAATTCCATAATATAAATCAACATCATTTTGAATTCCATTATTAATAAAATAAGCCGATGCTAAAGTAGAAACTTGGTTATTCGCATCTCTAACTGCTCCTAAAAAGATTGGTTTTACATCAACATATTCATACTGTTTTAAGCTATTTAGAATATTGATTTTTGCTAATGGTTCACCTTCTGCACGAAACATATCTTGTAAGCCAACCAAGACATCATTATTCATTTCTAAATTTCCTAATGCTCTTGCTAAAGCAATTCTTGTAAAAGCATCTTTTTCATTTTTGGTATAATTAATCAGTTGATTGACCTTATCTGGATTATCAAAAACAATTTCTTGTAATCGAGCAAAATAGTTAGCTGAAATTCTACGAACAGATTCTGGATATTTAGGACTTTCTAATAATTCCAACATTCTATTATTACCTAAATTGGAAGAAATACCTCTCAATCCATAACGGTAAATTCCCGAAGCTTGACCTTCTAACATCAAAGTATCAGTTGCCAAATAATTAGGCGCTGCACTTAAATATTTTAAATATTTTTTATCCGCACTACGACCAATTGCTTCTAAAATTTGAGCATTAACCAAGTAAGAAGCTGTTTTGACTTCTGGCTGAAAAGCATCTAATAAAGCTTGAGTTGCTTTATTACTTTTCATTTGTCCGAGTGCATAAGCAGCAATCGCTCGAATACTTTCATCTTCTTTAGAGTTGCGTAGCATTTCTCCTAAAGCCTGAATTGTTGTCGCAGAACTATCCTGTACAGAAGCAAATGCCATTGCTGCCAAATATCTATTTACAGGTTCTTCTGCTTTTAAGAATGGAATTAATCCTTGTACATCTCTTGAGGTTTGTAACTTATAAATCTCTTGTACAACAGCGTCTGAGAAATTCAAAATATCTACTTCTTCATTTTGATTTTCATTTGCATTGCCACAACCCAAAAATAGGATTAAACAAAAAAATAATGTACTCTTTAATATTGATTGCTTCATTTGCCAAAATTTGAAAAGGCGGATAGTGTTGTTAATATTAAAAACTTGGCTAAAGTAAGGTTTTTTGAATAAATCTTAATAGTAATTATTTAATTTTGAAATTAATCAAAGTATAAATTATTTAATATAATAGAACATGTACGATATTATCATCATTGGAGGTGGAATAGTTGGTTTAGCAACTGCTTATCAATTATTGGAAAAGAAGCCAAACTTGAAATTGGCGGTTTTAGAAAAGGAAAATGCAGTAGCATTACATCAAACTGGTCATAATAGTGGAGTGATTCATTCTGGAATTTATTACAAACCTGGCAGTTTGAAAGCCAAAAACTGTTTGCGTGGTTATGATATGTTATTGAAATTCAGCAAGGAAAATGATATAGAACATGATGTATGTGGAAAAATTATCGTTGCGACGAAGGAAGAAGAAAAAGAAATTCTCTACGGAATCTTAGAGCGAGGAAAACAAAATGGAATGGAAGGTTTGGAGCTGATTCCAAAAGAAAGATTGACTGATTATGAACCACATGTGAATGGGGTAGAAGGAGTTTTTGTCCCACAATCGGGTATTATTAATTATAAAAAAGTAGCAGAAAAATATGCAGAACTAATACAACAAAAAGGTGGAGAAATATTATTAAACCATAAGGTGGAAAA
The DNA here is from genome assembly GCA_964513525.1 of uncultured Saprospiraceae bacterium. Lineage (GTDB taxonomy): Bacteria > Bacteroidota > Bacteroidia > Chitinophagales > Saprospiraceae > CAWVWD01. Next base: position 4,183 of record CAZEOC010000310.1, read on the forward strand.
TATTACTAAGCTTAATAAAGGCGTTGCTATTATTACGAAACAAAAAGAGTTTCAAACTAAGTTAATGATTAATTGTGCTGGTTTATATGCAGATAAAATCACGAGTTTAACCGATGATGAGCAAGAATTTAATCATTTAAAAGTGTTAGCATTTAGAGGAGAATATTATGAATTAAAACCTGAAAAAAGATACTTAGTAAAACACTTGATTTATCCTGTTCCGAACCCTGCATTTCCATTTTTAGGTGTTCATTTTACAAGAATGATTGAAGGCGGAATAGAAGCTGGACCAAATGCAGTATTAGCATATAAACGAGAAGGATATAAGAAAACCGATATTGATATAAAAGATTTATATGAGATTATGACTTATAAAGGATTTCATAATATTATGCGTCGATATTGGCGAGAAGGCTTGGACGAGTTGTATCGTTCGTGGTCAAAAACAGCTTTTGTGAAGCAATTACAACATTTGATTCCTGAGGTGCAAAAAGATGATTTAATAGTTGGTGGCGCTGGTGTTCGAGCAATGTTAACAAAACCAAATGGCGATATGGTTGATGATTTTTTTATTACAGAGAAACCGCATATTATTAATGTTCAAAATGCGCCTTCGCCTGCTGCAACTTCTTCTTTATCAATTGGATTAACAGTTGCTGAAAAAGCACTTTCTAATTTTTAGAACTAATTTTTTTTGAAGTATTTATTTTATTTTTTCTGTTATTAGGAACTTGATGGATGATTTTGAATATCATTTTTTTCTTTCGAAATGTTAAAAAATACACTTTACGATTATTTATATACTTAATTGACACGGTTTCAACAATTTTAAGGAAATATTATAAAAATATTTATATAATCTTTGGTAGTTTTGTAAATACCCCGAAATATATTTTACATATTAAGATTAAGCACTAATTATTTGATAGATTTTGTCACAAAACGGCATGGAAAAATTAAAGAGCAACACAAAAACGTACAAATTATTATTAGGTTTATTATTGTTATTTATAGGTAGTTCTATAAATGCAAAAACAGTTATTAAGGGGGCAATTGATAATGTAGGAACGATTCGATTTTCACCAAAAAAGCAGGTTAAATTCATGCTTTATACACCACA
>CAZEOC010000311.1:0-5300 GCA_964513525.1 uncultured Saprospiraceae bacterium
TATTTCTTCCTCAGAACCGTAAATTACTGATATTCAGCTCGAAATAAATTTTAGATAAGCTCTTAGATTAAAAATCAATTCAATATGCTCTTCATATTAATCACAATTATAAATCTCAATATGACTATAACAGATAATTTAATCATCAATTTCGGCTTAGAAAAAGATGGTTCTGATTGGCGAATTATCAATGATGATGTAATGGGCGGAAAATCTCAAAGTGAAGCAAAACTAACTGCTAAAACACTTTATTTTAAAGGAAATACTTCTTTAGAAAACAATGGTGGTTTTGTTTCTATTAGAAGTCCTTTTCAGAATTTTGACCTTTCAGCCTTTGAAACTGTTACAATTCTTCATAAAGGTACAAATCGTTCATTTTCATTAGTATTAGAAACCGAGAAAGCTTATTATTTGCCTTATTATAAACATGATTTCAAACCATCAAGTGAAGAATGGGAAACTACGACAATTAAATTGAATCAATTCAAAAAATATCGTTTCGGACAAACCGACGGTACAAAGATGAATTCTGAAAATTTAAAAAATGTGATTCGTATTGGTTGTACACTTTTTGATAAACAAGCTGGTGATTTCGAATTAGAAATAGAGTCAATTGAGTTTAACTAAGTACTAAAAAACAAAGTGTCATTTTCTTTTAGAAAATGACACTTTGTTTTTTATCTATACCAATACTATTGACCAATTAATTCCTCAATAGCTTTTGTTGCTTTTTCATAATCAGGATCGATTTCTAAAGCTCTATTATAAGCGACTATTGCCGCAGTTGTATCTCCTAAATTTAATTGAGTATTTCCGAATAATCGCCATGCATAAGTAGATTGATTATCTAATTCCAAATAAAAATCTAATATTTCCTTCGTTAAAAGCCAATCTCCTCCATTTTCAAGTATAGCTCCAGCCGTCAAAATATATTCATCATCTACATGATAAATATCAGTTGTATCGTTTCTTAGTTCTTCCCAAAGTTTTTTTGCTGCTACAATTCCTTCATTTCTCATAGCTTCACCAAATTTATATCGAGCAGAAACTTGATATTCTTTTGGTTTTTCTCCGAATATAATTTCTGCTGCAGCTAAAGAAATTCTACCCACGCCAGAAAAATCACGATTTGCCATTACAACTATAGAAATACTATCATCTGGATAGATATACATATTACTTTCAAAACCAGTTTCATTACCAAGATGCATTATATTTGGATGCTCTAAATAAGATTGTAAATACCAACTTAGTGCAATTTTATCGCCCCAAGGAGTTTCGTATCTTGGACGAAGAAATTCTTCAAAATACTTTCCTTCCAACATCTGATATTCTTTACACTTTCCATTATACACATGTAACATTCCCCAAGTACACATATCTAATAAGGTTGTTTGTACACCAGAACTTGGAGTCGTTTTACCTGTATGTGGATAAGGCGACCATATCTCAGTTGCTATTCCATAAGAATAAGGCAAAGCTAATTTTCCATTTGATTCCGTTGGTTTATCATAAGTACTATTCAACATTCCTCCTGCTTTCAGAATATGCTCTTCTACATACTTTTCAAACGTCATTCCGCTTGCTCGACTAATTACAATTCCTAAAATATCAAAAGCCGAATTACTATAATTATATTCCGTACCTGGCAGAAAATCAAGTTCAAATTCTTTGACATTAATAAGATTCTCTTCCAAAGCATTTGGTCCATATATGGGATTACTCCAATCATCTACACTTACATGTCGTGGTATACCAGAAGTGTGAGTCAAAATATGTTGAATTGTTATTTGTTTATATGCAGCATCTTTCATTTCAAACTCAGGTATATAATCTATGATTTTATCACTCAGTTTTAGCTTCTTTTCTTGTACTAATTTCATTATTGCTGCTGCCGTAAAAGGTTTAGAAACTGAAGAAATATGGAATATCGTATTAAAATCAGCTTTCACTTTTTTATCAATATCTGCATAACCAATTGTTCTTGCATATATAATTTCCGTTCCTTTAGTAATACCAATAGCAAACCCTGCTTGATTATCTGCTCTTTTTATTAATTCTTCAACATAAGGTGTTAAAGTTGTATCTAAGTGAATTCCTAATTCTCCTTTAATTAATTTCGTTTGCTCTGCCTCAATTTCTGCTTTTGGAGAATTACAGTTTGTCAATATCATTAAAGTAGAGAATAAATAAATTAGCTGTTTCATCTTGTTTAATATTTAGTTGTTGGAGGTGTAATGATATGGTGAATACTTAATTTCCAGTTTTCTATTAATAATATTACCGCTTTTTCTACTTCATCATTTCTAATTAAATCTATAATTTCTTGATGCATATTAGCCGATTTATCAACAGAAATAGACTTCATAAATTCTTGCTCATAAATAAATATCTTAATTCTAATGTCTTCAATAATTTTTAAAGCATATTGATTTCCATATTTTTCTATCAACTTCCTATGAAAATTCATATCACAATTTAATTTAGTAAAAGTTGAATTTGCATTTCGAAAATCATTGTTAATCCTTTCTAATTCATTTAAACATTCATCATCAAAATCAATTTTTCGGATTGCATTTCCTTCTAATACACTTATTAATTCATATAAATCACGAGCTTCATCTTCCGATAAGATCGTTACAAAAAAACCACGATTTGCGATATAAGTAATAATATTATTCTCTGTCAATTGGGTTAGTGCTTCCCTCAATGGTGTTACACTTACCTCTAAACTCTTCGCCAACTTTGGTAAAGAGATCCTATCTCCAGGTTTGATTTCCCCTTTTAATAGTTGTTGAAGTAATACACTTTTGACTTCTGTTTTCAGCATTGTTTTTATAATCATAAATCAAATATAATATATCGTATATGATTTTACAAATAAAAATTATAATTATTCCTCTTTTATCAATAATAGAAAATGATTCATTTGAAAAAAATTATCATCATTTTAATAGAAAACTAACAAGGATTCGTCTATTAAAAAAAACCTTATTCATGGAAATTCATTTTTCCTTTATATCTCTAAAAACTAATTCGTACTTTTGCACCAGTTTTGAAATAAAAAAATAATCTTTTTATATAAAATATTGATTTTCAGTCGGTTTATAATTATTAATTGATTTTGATAGATTGAAAATATAATTTGAAATTAAAAAATGGATAGGAATACCATAACGGGTTTTGTATTGATTGCGGGAATTTTGTTAGCAATGCAATATTTTAATCAACCCTCACAAGCAGAAATTGACCGTCAAGAATTTTTAAAAGATTCACTTTTACAAGTAGAACTTCGTGAAAAAACGGAAGGGACACAAGAACAGGAACAAGCCGTAACTATCAATCCAATTGATACTTTACCAGATTCTTTAAAAGTAGCTGCTTTAGGTGGCGATTTTGGAGCTTTTGCTGCTGCAGCAACTGGTGAAGCTAAAGAAGTTACAATCGAAAATGATGTAATGACTTTGACTCTTTCTACTAAAGGTGGACGTATCATTGATGCTCAATTGAAAGACTATGAAAAATGGTCAAAAGATACCGCAGGTGAAATCATAAAAGAACCATTACATTTATTAGAAGATGAAAAAAATAAGTTCGAATATGTAATTCCAATTACTGGAGCGAATCGTCGTGCTATCAAAACTTCTGAATTATACTTTACGCCAACAATTAATGGTAATAAAGTATCTTTCAAAGCGAATGCAGGTTCAGGTTATATCGAGCAAGTATATACTTTGAAAGATGGTGATTATATGTTGGATTATGATTTGAACTTAGTTGGTTTAAGTAGAGCAATTCCAACAGATGTAGAAAGAATCGAATTGAATTGGTCTAACTATTTGGATAAAATCGAATTGAATGCTGATTATGAAAAAATGTATTCTTCTGCATATTATAAAGGATTAGAAGAAGAACCTAATCATTGTAGTTGTACGGGCGATGATGAAGTTACACCAGAAACAAAAGTAAAATGGGTTTCTCATACACAACAGTTCTTTAATACAAGTATAATCTCTGAAAATAATTTTGAAGCAGCTGTTTTAGAAACTGTTGATTTAGGAGAAAATAGTGAAGATTTAAAATTATTAAAAACAAAAGCATACTTAGCTTATGATGGTGATGCATCTGTAAATTATGATATGCAATTATATATTGGTCCAAACGAGTTTAACCGTTTGAAAGCCTATAATTTAGAATTAGAAGAAATTATTCCATTTGGCTGGGGAATTTTCCGTGCTGTAAATAAATGGATAATTCGTCCGATTTTCCAATTCTTATCAAGCTTCATTGGTAGTGCAGGTTTAGTAATTTTATTATTGACATTCATTGTAAAATTAGCTTTATATCCTTTGACTTATAAGATGTTACATTCTCAAGCTAAAATGGCAGCATTAAAACCTGAGATAGAAAAACTTCGTAAGAAATTCGGAGAAGATCAGCAGCAATTGCAGATGAAAACTATGGAGACCTATCGAGCTTCGGGTGTGAATCCGCTTGGAGGTTGTTGGCCAATGGTTTTACAAATGCCGATTTGGTACGCCTTATTCCGTTTTTTCCCAGGTTCAATAGATTTCCGTCAAGAAAGTTTCCTTTGGGCACATGATTTATCAACTTATGATTCTGTTTGGGATTTTGGTTTTAGTCTACCTTTTTATGGTGATCACATGAGTTTATTTACTATTCTTTGGGCAGGAACAACCGTTTTGTATTCTTATTATAATATGCAGAATATGCAAATGCCTACGCAGCAAGGTATGAATGCAAATATGATGAAGTATATGCAATATTTGATGCCAGTGATGTTCTTATTCTTCTTTAATAGTTATGCAGCTGGTTTGACGGTTTATATGTTATTCAGTAATGTTTTCAATATTACACAAACTTTAGTTACCAAAAATCTAATTATTAATAAAGATAAAGTACTCGCTGAACTGGATAGGAATCGAAAAAAACCAAAGAAAAAAGGTGGATTTGGAGAACGTTTACAGAAAGCTTTAGAAGAGCAACAAGAAGTTGCTAAAAAACAACAAGCAAACAAGAAAAAAGGTAAGAAATAAAATATTTCGACCGTTTTATTTAAATAAAAAAACACCATTCTTTATAAGTTAAGAATGGTGTTTTTTTTATTTTCTATATTAAGTTTCACTTATCTTCATATACTCTTGAAATACAATTTCTGTACAGCCAAAATTCACAATCATTTAATTTACAGCACCTTAACTCATAAAAACTATACATCTTTCAAGAATAATTACATTTGAATAATTAGTACTATCTGTAACAACAATATACATATTATT
>CAZEOC010000312.1:0-5290 GCA_964513525.1 uncultured Saprospiraceae bacterium
TTCACCTTAATACTATCAAAAGCTGTCAATTTTCTATTGATATATCGACCTCTATAATCTGCAAACTTCCCATTATAATAATACGGGAAACTTGGGTCAGTTGTATGTTGATTAGCGGAAGCTACAAAACCTCTTGAAGGATTTTTATGATGTGGACTATGTGATTTTGGTAAGAAACCATGCCATTCATCTTGTGAACTACTTCCATTTAATACAAAACGCCCTTGTTCCTTAGCTTTCAATGGATAAGAACCTTGCGCCCACATCGCAATATCTCCATTTTTAGCAGCGAAAACATAGTTTTGTGCTGGACAATGATAATCCGCAATCGCTTTTACATATTCATCGTAGTTTTTAGATTTTGCTAATTTTTGAAATACACCTAATTCATCCGTTTTTGGTGCATCGTGTGCTAACCAACGTAAAGCTTTTCCACTTTTAGCATTATTTTCATCATCAAAAACAACTGGTCCATGATGTGTATATCGAATCGTATCAAAAATCATTTCACCGCCTTTGACGATAAAAGTATCAATAAAAACATCTACTTTTCTATAAGTCGAATCATATAAATATTCCATTTTTGAATCATCTTTCCAAGTGATTTCATACCAATCCAAAAGGTCTCGACCAACATTGGTTTGACTCCAAGCAATATAATTATTAAACCCAATAATTACACTCGGAATACCAGGAAGTGTTACCCCATAAACATTATAATCTGGAGTCGATAATTGCATTTCATACCAAATTGACGGTAAAGTCAAATTCAAATGTGGGTCTCCACAAAGGATTGGATTTCCAGAAAGTGTTTTGCTTCCAGCAACAGCCCAATTATTACTTCCTAAACCTTCATCTTGCTTCTGTTTAATTACATTTTGAGAAAAACTATTTCCGAAGCTTTGAGGGTTTCTTCGTCTTCTGCGTCTTGGTTTCTCTTTTGCATATTCAGGTAATTCTACCTTTTCAAAATCCCATTTTGTTCCTTTCGGAATAATTGGTGATTGCTCAGGAAACCATTCTGGATACAAGAAATCAAACGCTTCTTTTCCTATTGCATTTCGTATATTAGTCGTTTCAATATCTGTATCTTGTCTTGCTAATGTGTTTGCCATAGCTTTAATAAAAAGTGCTGTTTTTAGCATTGTCCATTGTTCTGGTTCATATCCCAGCAATTTGTATTCAATCGGCAAATCCTTAGCATCTAATGAATTGATATACGCATTAACACCATCAACATATCGTTGCGTACGAGCATAAGTTTTAGGAAATTTCTTCCACGCTTCAACTGATTTTTCAGCAGAACGAGGCAAACCCATTCTACGATTTTCCATATCCATTTCTAATGCTGCTTCACCGACTAATTCTGTCAATCTTCCTGCAATAGCATGAGTTTGGAATTCCATCTGCCAAAGTCGATGTTTTGCTGTGATAAACCCTTGCATAAATGCTAAATCTGCATCATTTTCTGCAAAAATATGTGGCACTAATTTATCATCATAAACTACCTTAACTTTATCATTCAGACTTGTTAAATCAAAGGTTGATATTGGTAAATTCTCAATTGATTCAGCATTTTGCCAAAACCCTGAAAAAGGATTTAGAAAAGTACCTAAAGCTGGTATTTTCTTTCCACTAATTGATTGAGGATTATTTAAAAAATATACTAATCCAACTGTTATAAGGAGCGGCAATAAAAATTTTATAAATCGCATTTTTTGTATTTGTTAATAGTGTATTTGTTAATAGTTAATCGGCTGATACGAGGATACTTTATTTAAAAAAATATCCGAATCTAAAATGTTGAATAATAACTATTGACAAATAAAAATTTATAATAAACAAAGTTGCCCAATTTGTTATTTATTTAATAATTAATTCCAAAATACATGAATCTAAAATGCTTTACATTTTATGAAATAAAACGATTTCATGATTTTGGCAATTAACAATTAATGAGTAACAATTAACGAATTTTAAAAGTATGAAAAAAATAGGATTTGTTGTAATGGTGTTGTTGGTTTTTTTGAATTGTGAAACGCCAGAACCGCAAAAAGTATTTACTGGTGACAAACAGTTCAGAACTACCGACCCTTCACGGCTTCGATTTTTAAATATTCGAGCAGCATATTACTATCGAGAACGCCCAAAACATACCAAATTAGATGTTTATAAATTAAGGAAATTCAGTAATGGAAAAAAGAAACCTTTGATTGCTCCAATAATTATAAATAATTGGATGAAGGATGAAGCTTACTTATTTTTTGAAAATAATTTATATCCGTATTTCAGAGATACTATAACTATAAAATGGATGGAAACAACTGATACTTCGTCTAATAATGGAATTTACGAATTGGCATTAAAAACAAAACATGACCAATATGAGTTTGGTGGAAAATTGTATGAAAGTATGCAGAAAAATCACGATTTATTTCTGAAAAACACCAAAAATGAATTTGTTCCAATTTATGATACAAATGATGAACGTTCCGCTTTTAAAACAACCATTCGAGATTATTATCGCTTGACAGAAGTTTATTGAGTTCGTGTTGTAGCGTCCTTTTCTTTTTTGAATATCTCAACTAAAAAAAATGACCATCAAAAAATGTAAAATAATAAGTTAAATACGTTCTATAAAGTAAACGACAACACAATAACACGAAAATACAACAACACAATTTCAGTACATTTTAGTATTTTTGCCGATGAAAATGTAACGAACTTCTAATTAATTGTTATGAAAGTAGATGAAAGCTTAATCTTGCGTTTAGAAAAATTAGCGAGATTGGAATTATCCGAAAAGGAAAGAACGACTTTCCAAGGAGATTTGAATAATATTTTGGAAATGGTAGAAAAACTATCAGAAATAGATACAACTGGAATTGAACCTTTACGTCATGTAATTGATACGGTAAAACCGTGGCGAAAAGATAAAATCCATCAACCAATTTCTAAAGCTGATGCATTAAAAAATGCACCAAATCACGATGAAGATTATTTCAAAGTGCCGAAGGTGATTGAAAAATAACTTTGTTCCAATGTTTTAATTGTTTAAATGTTTAATTGTTGTTGACGTAAGTCTGGACATCGAATTTTAACAATTAAACAGTCAAACATTAGAACAATCAAACAATTTAAAAAATGCAACCAATTATTGATATTAAGAATTTGAAGAAAACCTATTATATGGGAACTCAGACGGTTCATGCGTTAAAAGATGTCTCTTTAGGAATTAATCGCAATGAATATGTTGCCTTAATGGGACCTTCGGGTTCTGGTAAATCAACTTTGATGAATTTGTTGGGTTGTTTGGATACACCGAGTTCTGGTCAATATATTTTGAATAATCAAGATGTGAGCATTTTGACAGATTCAGAATTAGCCCAAATTCGGAATAAAGAAATTGGTTTTGTATTTCAGACTTTTAATCTTTTACCTCGTTTATCTTCTCTCGAAAATGTGGCTTTGCCTTTGGTCTATGCTGGTTTGAGTAAGGCAGAACGCTTAGATAAAGCGGCAGCTGTTTTAGAATCAGTTGGCTTAGGTGATAGAATGGACCACAAACCAAACGAATTATCTGGTGGACAAAGACAACGTGTCGCGGTTGCAAGAGCATTAGTAAATGACCCTGCAATTATTTTAGCCGATGAACCTACGGGCAATTTAGATACGAAAACCTCTATTGAAATCATGTCGCTTTTTGAGAAAATTCATGATGCTGGAAATACAATCATTTTAGTAACACACGAACCTGATATTGCGGAACACGCACACAGAATCGTTCGTTTGAGAGATGGTTTGATTGAAACGGATATTATGAATGATAAAATTGTAATTGCTGCGGAACGTTAAAATATATTGTTTTAGTGTTAAACTGTTTTATTGCTATTGCTGATGCAGTGATAAATATTACAACAACATTTAAACTTATAATAGCAATATAACAATTCATCAATATAACAATATAACAGATGAAAATTTACACAAAAACAGGCGATAAAGGGCAAACTTCCTTATTTGGTGGAGCGAGATTACCGAAATATCATATTAGAATTGAAGCCTATGGAACAGTCGATGAGTTGAATTCTTATATCGGTTTGGTTCGTGATGCTACAGACAATCAAACGACTAAAACGATTCTTAAAGAAGTACAAGACAGATTATTTACAATCGGCTCTAACTTGGCTTCTGACCCGTCTAAAGAAATGATTACGCCAGATGTTAAGGAAACAGATATTACATTATTAGAAAAAGAAATTGACCGAATGACTTCGGAATTACCGCCTTTAAAAAGTTTTATTTTGCCTGGTGGACATACTATGGTTTCTTTTTGTCATTTGGCAAGATGTGTTTGTCGTCGTACGGAACGTTTGGTAGTTGCTTTGGCAGAAAATGAAAAGGTGGATTTGATTATTATTCAATACTTGAATCGTTTATCAGATTATTTATTTACACTCGGTCGTGCTTTGGCGAAAGATTTGGGAGTGGAAGAAGTTGCTTGGAACCCGAGAACGTAATTTTTATTCTAGATTTATTAACCTAAAATAACACTTATGCAATATTCCAATTATCTCGCAAAAACAGAATTTACAGAATCGCACCGATATTTGATTGTTGGTATGATTGGTAATTTATTGTTACTATTTATTTTAATTGCTCCAAATAAATTTACCTTTTTACAAAGTTCTCATGCTCATTTTGCCTTATTTTCTGCAATTTACATTTTACTAATTCAACGTTTTTTTGATTTTTCAAATCAAAAAATCAATCTAATTCTATTTGGGTTTTATTTAATTATCTGGTTAATAGAGTTGTCTATTTTTGGTTTACCTAAAGGTATTTTACAACCACAAGAACAATTATCAAAAGGATTTTTATTACAATTAATCATCGGCTTATCGCCAATTATTTATCCGATTGCTCGATTGATTACAGGAATTCCAATTTTAATGGTCATTTATAAACGTTGGAAATTTCGAGAGAACTTGATTTGGAAATAAAAGTTTTTGCCACGAATTTTTACGAATTACACTAATTCCTTTTTAGGAAAACATTCGTGTAATTCGTAAAATTCGTCGTAAAAGTTTCTAATCCAAAACTCGCATTGCTTTTCGCATTTCACCAATATTATCATATGCTTTAAAAGCTAAATCTCCTCGATTCAAATCTTGAATTTTATCTAATTTTTTGATAGCTAATTCAATTTTATTATCAATAGTTTTAACTGCAATAATAGTTACTTTTTCATCCTTTGGTAAACCTTGAACTACGTATTTTCCATACTTTG
>CAZEOC010000313.1:0-5275 GCA_964513525.1 uncultured Saprospiraceae bacterium
TCTTTCACTGCAACTGCAAATCAAAAATCAATTGATTTAACATGGGCAACTGCAACAGAAGAAAATAATGCTTTCTTCGCTGTAGAAAGAAGTGTAAATGGAGTTGATTTTGAAGAAATTGCAATTGTAGAAGGTGCAGGTACAACTTATGAGGTACAAACTTACAACTATACAGACGAGTCTCCAGCAAATGGAATTAACTATTATCGTTTACGTCAAGTTGATTTTGATGGTGGATTTGAATATCACAAAGTTATAGCGGCAGTATTAAATGGTGAAGCTATTGATGCTTTAGTTGTTCCTACAGAAGTAAACAATCAATTTGATATTGTATTTGGTGAAACATTAAATACTACAAGTCAAATGGATATTTTCTCTGTAAATGGTCAATTATTAAAATCAGAAATGATTAGTACAAATAGTAATCGTCAAACAATTGATGTTGCTAATTTTGAAGCAGGTTTATATATCATTCGTTTGAATGTTAATAATACAATTGTTACAAAACGTTTTATCAAATTATAATATAATCTGATAAATCAATAAGATTACAAAGGTGAAATGAGCGATCAGCTTGTTTCACCTTTTTATTTAATATTATAATAACAATAATTAAAGAAAGGATTTTATAAAATTGATTATCAGCGTTTTATAAAGTATTATTATTGAGATGAAAATATTTGATAATTTAATTAAAGTTTAATCCAATATTATTTTATTATTTACATAATCGCCTTATCATTGCAGTATTAGAATTCCAGAATTACTTTTCATTATAGAAAGGTTTATTTTATATAATTATGAAATTCATTTCAATAAATAAGTAACTAACCCAACTATTTATTATTCATAATTACAAAATAATTCCCCTTATTTTTATTTTGAAAACAACTTACAAAGTCCCACTAATTGATAGAGATTGGTGGGACTTTTGTTGTTAAAAAGCAACAAAAAGTAATTAAATTGAAGAGAGCAAAAGTATTATCAGTATTATTTTTCTTGTGTATAGTTCAACTTTCTGCGCAAGATACATTAAGCGTAATGTCTTATAATTTATTAAATTTTCCCGCAGCAGGAGCAGCTAATAGAGAAGACACTTTAAGGAAGATTATTCAATATAATCAACCAGACGTATTGATGGTTTGTGAATTACAATCATCAAGTGGTGCAGATTTGATTTTAAATGATGCTTTGAATGTATTCGGTACGACAAAATACCAACAAGCAAATTTTCAATCTAATCAATCGACACCATCAAATAGCTTACAAGGAATGTTATTTTATAATTCCGAAAAACTGACACTTTATTCGCAAGATGTTATTCTTACCAATCTTAGAGATATCAATGAATATGTGTTATATTATAATTCTCCAACTTTAGCACTACATAACGATACCGTATTTATAGATTTCTATGTAGCACACTTAAAAGCTACTAATGGTTCAGCAGAAGCTACTGATCGTTGGCAACAAGTGAAAGCTTTCAAAGATTATATAGATACTAAACCAGCAGACAGAAATCGTATTTTCGCTGGTGATTTCAATGTCTATAATTCAAGTGAGCCATCTTATACCGCTTTGGTTGATTCGGGTACATATAAAATGATTGACCCAATTAATCAATCTGGAAGCTGGAGTAATAACAGCTCATATGCGGCAATTCATACACAAAGTCCAAGGACAGTGAGTTTTGGTTCTGGTGCATCTGGCGGTTTAGATGATAGATTTGATTTTATTATGATTTCAGAACAAATCGATGATGAACTTGATAGCGTTTCTTATATAAGTAATACATATCATGCACTGGGAAATGATGGAAATCATTTTAATCAAAGTATATTAAATGGAACAAATACTTCTGTTCCAGATAGTGTTTTAAATGCACTATATTATATGTCTGACCATTTACCTGTTTCTATGCAACTAAAAGTTGATGTAAATTTGAGTTCTGTAGTGGTCACGAACCCAGTTGTTTTAGGCGGTGCAACTGATTTAATCATTTCAGAATATGTAGAAGGTTCTTCTAATAATAAATACATAGAATTGTATAATGGAACTGGTGCAGCTATAGATTTACAAGATTATCAAGTTCAAAAACATACAAATGGTGGTTCTGGTGGAACATCAACAGCAACACTTAGTGGTTCATTAGCAGATGGCAGTACCTATATCATTGCGAATAGTTCTTCCAATACGACTATTTTGAATGCATCAGATATGACAAGTGTAATTGCAAGCTATAACGGAGATGATGTTGTCGAATTACAAAAAGATAATGGTTCGGGTACATTTGTAATAATAGATGCAATTGGTGAGAATACTGGTTCTGACCCTGGAAATGGTTGGGACGTTGCAGGCGTAACAAATGCAACTGGAGAACATACATTAATACGAAAAAGTACAATCTGTTCTCCAAATAATTCTTGGACTACTTCCGCCGGAACAAATACTACAGATTCTGAATGGATAGTAAATAATCAAGATGATTTTACAGACATTGGTACTCATACTCAAGATTGTACTATTCCTACGGTTAATTTTGTAAGTATCGCAAGTCATCAATCTGAGCCTACTTCAACTTCAACTGTTTTACTTCCTGTAGAAATGCAAGATTATAATTCACCAGTAGACTTAAGTGTTACAATAACTGGCGGTTCTGCTGATGTTGCCGATTATATGTTAAATACAACGACACTTAGTTTTACAGCCACTGGTTTACAAAATATTTCGATTGACCTGAATCCAGATGCGGATTTTATCAATGAAACAATCGAAATTACAATTGCAGAAACAACTGCAACAGGAATTACAATTATCAACGGAACGCATACATTGACTGTTATAGATAATAGCTGTAGCATTACAAATGTGAATGCAACTGCATTAGCTTGTAATGTAAATGATGCTGAATTTGTAGTCTCCTGGACAGAAACAAATACAGGAGGAACGATAGAAGTTGATATTAATGGAAATGGCTATCAAACTATGTCAAGTGGAGGAACTTACACGATTACAGGACCAACAACAGCAGTAAATAATGCAATAGTAACCGTAAGAGATGCAAATGATAATTCTTGTCAAAACACCTCAACGGTTAATATTCCTGCTTGTATATACACACTTCCAGTTGCTTTCATCAATGAATTTCATTATGATGATTCGGGTATTGATGATGGAGAATTTGTAGAAATTGCGATTGAAAGTTCTTTTTCAGGCGATTTATCAGATTTTAAAATCTTACTTTATAATGGAAATGGCGGTGCAGAATATCAAACAGAAACAGCTGATGATTTAACTGTCGTCTCTACATCTAATGGCTTGACTTTCTATACTTGGAATTCTCCTTCGAGCGGAATACAAAATGGAAACGATGGAATTGCAATAAGTTATCAAGGAGAATTACTGGAATTCATTAGTTATGAAGGGGCATTTACGGCAACGGATGACGATGCAAATGGAATTACCGCAACAGATGTAGGCGTTTCAGAAAGTTCTTCAGGAGCAGCTGGGATTTCTCTTCAAAGAATTGGTAGTTGTACAGGAACTTGTCCAAATGGCTTATCATGGATTGGACCTTCTACAGAATCTCCAGGATTTATTAATACAAATCAATTACCAGTAGAATTAATTTCTTTCACTGCAACGCCAAATCAAAAATCAATTGATTTAGTTTGGAAAACAGCAACAGAAGAAAATAATGCTTTCTTCGTTGTAGAAAGCAGTGTAAACGGAATTAATTTTGAAGAAATTGCAATTATAGAAGGTTCAGGTACAACTTATGACGTACAAACTTATAACTACACAGATGAATCTCCTGTAAACGGTATAAATTATTATCGTTTACGCCAAGTTGATTTTGATGGTGGATTTGAATATCACAAAGTTATAGCGGCAGTATTAAATGGTGAAGCTATTGATGTTTTGGTTGTGCCAACAGAAGTGAATCATCAATTTGATATTGTATTTGGAGAAATATTAAATACAAGATGTCAAATGGATATTTTCTCTGTAAATGGTCAATTATTAAAATCAGAAATAATTCATACAAATAGTAATCGTCAAACAATCAATGTTGCTAATTTCAAAGCAGGTTTATATATCCTTTGTTTGAATATGAATAATACAATTGTTACCAAACGTTTTATTAAATTATAATGAATTAACTGTAATTTTTAATTTTAATAATTTCAAAAACGCTAAAGATTTATCAGTCTTTAGCGTTTTTTTAGTTACAAATTGGAGGAAGTTGGTTGAATTCTTCAAATGCTGTAATCCATAACATATAACTCATAACTTTTTTTTAATAATAGGTAATTTGCCATTTTAAAACAACGACAAAATAAAAAACTGTTAAAATTTAATATTGGAAACCATGATAAGTAATTATTAATTAAAAGCCTAATTTGCTGAAATTCAATTAGTAAAGTAATATAAAAAGAATAAAACTATCCTTTTGTTAATTAAATGATTTAACTTATTTTTGTGCAAAATTTGATATAAGTATATTTAATAAGGTTTTAGTAATCTGTTTTAAGTATAAAACAACTTACCATTTTATTAAAAATATTCCATTATCAAATAATTATAAATAAGATTTGATTATAAAATTTCAATAAAAAAGTCAATTAATTATGGCAAATATTGGTCGCATTAAGCAGATAATCGGACCTGTGGTAGATGTTAGCTTTTCAGAAGAAGGTTCAGCATTACCAAAAATCTTGAATGGTTTAAAAATCACTAAAGAAGATGGTTCAGTGTTGGTGTTCGAAACACAAAGACACTTAGGAGAAGATAGCGTTCGTGCTATCGCAATGGAATCAACTGATGGTTTAACTCGTGGAATGAAAGTTGAGGACATGGGTTCTCCGATTACTGTTCCTATTGGCGATGCAATCAAAGGTCGTTTGTTCAACGTAGTTGGAGAACCGATTGATGGTTTGCCACAACCAGAGGCTACTGGTCGTGTTTCTATTCACAACACACCACCACCTTACGAGAACTTATCAACAGAAGAAGAAGTATTATATACAGGTATCAAAGTAATTGATTTAGTTTGTCCTTACTTAAAAGGTGGAAAAATTGGATTATTCGGTGGTGCAGGTGTAGGAAAAACTGTATTAATTCAGGAGTTAATCAACAATATCGCAAAAGCTTATGCAGGTATCTCTGTATTCGCAGGTGTTGGTGAGAGAACTCGTGAAGGAAACGATTTGATGCGTGAGATGTTAGAAGCTGGTATCATCAATTATGGTGAAGGTTTCATGCACTCAATGGA
>CAZEOC010000314.1:0-5257 GCA_964513525.1 uncultured Saprospiraceae bacterium
AGGCCTTTTGTGCAATCTTTCAACGAAAATGTAAACAATCCTCATACTTTATCATATATCTCGTAATATTACAAACGAAAACTTATATTGCGTCTGCTGCACAAGCCGATGAATACAGAACAGAACCGTCTTTCTTGTTGCAAGGTTCGTATAGAAATATGAATAAATTAGCCGAAAAAATCGTCCCGATTATGAACGATGCGGAGTTGAAATCTATGGTTTTGGCACACTACGAAGGCGAGTCGCAAACCTTGACGACAGGCTCAGAAGCGAATTTATTGAAGTTCAAAGAATTGAACAGTTGGTTGTCTTCTTCGGAAGCGAAACGTTGGACAGAAATCAAACAGACCTTTTCTAAAAATAAGGTTTTTAAAGGTTTGAGTGAAGCAGACCCGATGGTGCAGGTTTTGGCGAAGTTGGGAGATTTTGTGGATGGAATTGAGGGGATAAAAGAAGTGTTATCGAAAAAGTAAACTATATATAAAGCTGATATTTATGAAAACTTATGTAGTATTTAAGATTGCTTTAAATTTGGTTGTAATACTAATAATTTCGTCGTGCATGACTTCAAAACAAATATTAAACTATGAAACTTTGAAGAATCGAATATATATCATTGAAGGAAATTATCATTTTTTTCAATTTGTGTCAGAAGATAGCGTACGTCGTATTTCGTATAATGATTATACGATTTTTGATGAGGAAAAATATAAATATCACGTAAGACAAGATACGATAGAAATTATTCCTGATTCTCTTTCTTATTCTTTGACAGGTTCTTATTTATTAAAATATTTTCCAACAGAAGATTACTTTATGGAAATCAATGATTTAGATGTTTATTGGAGAAAAAGCTGTGTAACTTATTCAGAAAATGATAAATGGTGTGAGTAAGTAAACAATCTTTTGTTAGAAAAGATAGAGAAGTATTTGCCAGAACATAAGTTTGATACTCTTTATCCGATTTGGAAATTAAGGGAAAACAATTCTCCTTAGAATTTCGTAACTTAGTTATTCAATTACTGCATATATTTCTAAGAAATAAAACCTTATAAAAGGTTGTGCAATTAAAAATTCAAATATATAAACCCATGAAACAATTCGAATACAAAACAGTCAAAGTCAAAATAAACTATGACGATGGTTCATCTAAAAAATCAAAAGGTTTGAAAGAGCTTTTTATTGCGGAGGACGAAAGTACAATTGATACCAATGAAGTCGATTATAAGTTTAATGAATTAGGTCAAGAAGGTTGGGAATTGGTCTCCACAATGGAGAAACAATTGAATAATTCAACAACGATTCTTCTTGGTATTTTCAAACGAGTAATAGAATAAGAATAGCCAAAAACAACCAACAAATACACCATCAGAACCTATCTAAACATCCATTTCCACATTAACAAAAAAAGAAAATACCGTATCAGATTGGGATAAGTTTTCCAGAATCATTCGCAGCGATTATTTATGCTTACTTCTTTTTTCAGAAAGCTTTAAAAATTGTATTAAAATCGCCTTTTTATTGATAATACTCAGTTACAGTAACAATTCCACCTTTTTAGCTTAAAATACAGAAGTATAATCTACCTAATAAATCGATGATTCGGAATGAATGTTCCTATTGATTAGGACTTTGAATAGAAAAAAATTCTTTGGAATGTAATTTGAAATTCTACAGTGTAGATAATCAAGATTAATAAAATAATTGATTATTTTTAGCTTGTTCTAATAACTACACCAAATCATTATTATAATCATCATGAAAATATTGAAATTCCTAATTTCACTGGTACTCCTCTCCTACTTTTCGAGTATATACAGTTATGGATATTCTCCTATTAAAGATACCATTCTTAATCGTATCGAGAGCGCCAATAAACTAAAGCAATCTAATCCTGAATCTGCTTTAGAAATACTACAAAATGCATTGGAGTTAGCGATTACTGAGGAAGAAAGGTCGGGAGAATTGAGTGCAAACAGCGCCATCGGAGCCTATCATTTTGAAAGAAATGAATTCGATAAGTCCATTGAATCTTATCAAAAAGCGATACAAATTTCGGAGGAATTAGATAGTCTACGTTTAAAGGGTTTAACCTTAATGCGTGTTGGGAATATTTATTTTAGCATGGGACGATTCGATATTGCTAAAACAAAAATGGATGCGGCTTTATCTATCTTTAGAGCAAAGAAATTGAGGTTAAATGAAGGTCAAGCTTTAGGAAATTTAGGGAATGTCAATATGATGTTGGGACAAAACGAACTTGCATTAGATAATTATAAGACTGCATATCAAATTGCCAAAGATGCTAAGGATGAGTCATTAGAAATCGGAATGGGTTTTAGTATTAGTTATTATCACTTGATTAGCGGCAATGGTGAAGCAGCGCTGCCATTCATTAATCGTTCTTTGGAATACAACTCAAAAGAAGGCAACAAAAAAGAGATTGCTATGAGTTATGGGAATTTGGGTTATGCGTATTCCTTAATGGGCGAGTATGAAAAGGCATTTGAAAATTATCAACATTGTGTAGATACGGCTCAAAAATATGAATTCACTCGAGTTGAAAGTGATACTTATAAAGATATATCTGAAACCTATAAGAAAAGTGGAGATTATAAAAAATCAATGGATGCTTTGACGCAATATTATGAGCTTAGAGATTCTTTGATGGGTAGAGCAACACAAGATAAAGTAAGTGAACTGGAAATTCAATTTGAAACTGTAGAACAAAAACAACAAATCGAACAGTTAGAACAACAGAAACAAGTGAGGAATTTACAAATTGGTTTGTTAGTCATTGGATTAGGTTTGTTGGCTATGATTGGCTGGTTTGCGATTCAAAAACAAGAAGATAACTTAGTCGAGAAACAAGAGATTATTGCTAAGAATGAAGAAATTTATCGACTTGAAAAGGAATTAATTGAAAAAGAATTGCAGCAAAAAGCACTTGAACAACAACGGATTACTGCTAAGGCTAAAGTCTTAGAAGATTCTAATAAGGAATTAGAAACCTTTGCTCATGTTGTTGCGCATGATTTGCGAGAACCGCTAAGAATGATAAACTTTTATATCCAACGAATCAAGCGGACTTTGGATGAAGAAAGTTTGGCAAAAACAGCCGAGTATTTCGATTTTGCTTTGGACGGCTCTCTACGAATGAACAAATTAATTAAGGGAATTTTGAATTTAGCAACAGTTCAGCAGCAAGAGTTAAAACTAAAACCAATTGAATTGAATGATATCGCACTTGTCGCTAAACAGAATCTTCAAGAAACGATAGAAGAAAAAAAGGCAATCGTTCAATATTCGGATTTACCGAAAATCAATGGAGATAAATTACAATTAATTCAATTGTTTCAGAATCTAATTAGTAATGGAATAAAGTATAATACTCAAGAACAACCAAAGATTTCTATTAGTCATCGTATCCTCGATAATCAAATCGAAATTGCATTTGAAGATAACGGAATTGGAATTGCAGAAGAAAATCAAGATACGATATTCAAGATGTTTAATCGTTTAGAGAATCATCGTTTTTCAGGAACAGGAATTGGCTTAGCGACTTGTCAAAAAATAGTTGAGCGACATAAAGGAACGATACAGATTCAGTCAAAACAAAATGAAGGAACACGCTTTATCATTAAATTACCAAAGTAAAATTTGTTCGCATTCTGTATTCTAATACGTAACTGTATTATTAAAAACCTTCTTCTTTTTAATAAAAGGAAGAAGGTTTTTTAATAAATTTCTTTTCTTAATGCACAAAACACTCTATTCATAACTATCAATAAACGCTTATATAAAATCGTAATAAACAGTAATTTTCACTGAAGATTTTACCGTGCTATAAATGTAAAGATTATATTAATTTTATAAATGTAATTCCATCAATTAGAAACACATAACAAATATTACTATATTTGGAATTAAAACTAACTACAATATGAAAAACATTATACTTTTTTGCTGTCTAATCAGTATCAACCAAATTGCATTCGGTCAACTTCCTGTGATTGAAACCGTTGTCGACATTGTTTGTCAAGATATTCAAAATTCTAAAGTTCCTGTTCAAGATATGATGAAAGAAGAGGTAACTCAAATCTTCATTGAAGGGCGACAAGACCATTTAGCAGCTTGGGATAGCACACAACGTGTTTTTACACAAGAGGTACTTTTACCTTTCAAATACGATGAATTTTTCGTTAGACGTTTAGAAACAGAATGTCCTGATTTTCGTCCAGCGATGAAATATTACGATAAAAATCTAACTTCAGATGATATCAATACACCTTTATATCAAAAGGCAAGAGATTTGTTTTTAGCATTAGAAGATGGTGAAAATCAAGATGATTTAAATCGTTTTATGGATAATTCTGCTCCCGTAAGAGAATCGTTTTGGGAGATTTTAACTGGAGAAATTGAAAAATATAAAAACACATCAACACTTCGTATCATTCAAGTTGATGATTATACTTTCCGTTGTGTTTATGAAGATTATTTAACTTCTAAACAAAATCTTGAAATGGATTTATATTTCTTTAATGATGAAGATGAACTAATCAATAATGTTCGTATGACAACAAAATTTGCATTCGACCAAGGATATAAATCTTTTGATATTAATTACGATATTGATGCATTGCCACCAGTTGAGAAAAGTAATTAGTAATGATTGTTAATCGTTAATCGACGATTTTGATTTTTTTTAATTAAATTTTCTAATTGTCGATTAACGAATAGCAAAATCTACAAGAATATGCTTTACAATCAAATACAAGAAGCCTTACAATTCATTCAAACCCAAACCAATTTCCAGCCCAAATTCGGAATTATCTTAGGAACAGGATTAAGCGACTTAATTAAAGATATTGATATCAAGTGCGAGATTTCTTATAGTGAGATTCCTCACTTTCCAGTTTCAACAGTCACTTCACATAAAGGGAAATTAGTATTCGGTACATTGGATAATATTCCGATTGTAGCAATGGCGGGTAGATTTCATTATTACGAAGGGTATACCATGCAGCAAATCACCTTCCCCGTGCGGGTAATGCGTGAATTGGGAGCCAAAATGATGATTGTAACCAATGCCTGTGGTGGGATAAATCCAATGTTGAATCCTGGAGACTTAATGTTTATCCGGGATCACATCAATTTTATGGGAACCAATCCATTGATCGGTCAAAACCTTGACGACCTGGGGCCTCGTTTTCCGGATATGTCCCATGCCTACGATCCCGAGTTGATCCGTTTGGGT
>CAZEOC010000315.1:0-5249 GCA_964513525.1 uncultured Saprospiraceae bacterium
TGGTGCAGGAATGTTAATGATAATGGATGCTTCGATAAATATTGCAATGGAACCTTTTCGAGCTTTGGTTGCCGATAAATTGCCAAGTGAACAAAGAACTTTAGGTTTTTCTGTACAAACTGTAATTATTGGAATTGGTGCTGTGATTGGTTCGTGGCTACCTTATGTAATGGCAAACTGGTTTGGTATTTCTAATACATCAACAGATGGCGGTGTTCCAATGAATTTGATTTTATCTTTTGTTGTTGGTGCAGTAATTTTATTAGGAGCAATTATCTGGACAGTTGCAACAACTTCTGAATATTCACCTGAAGAACAAGCTGCTTTTGCTGGGGAAGAAGAAAATGAAGCGTCAGACAACGAAGGCTTATCTGCAATAATCAAGGATTTTATTGCCATGCCGAAAACGATGAAGCAATTGGGTTTGGTACAGTTTTTTTCGTGGTTTGCCTTATTTTCTATGTGGGTTTTTACAACGCCTGCTTTGGCACAACACGTTTGGGGTTTAGCACCTGGCGATACAGCTTCTGCAGCTTTTAATGAAGCTGGTGATTTTGTTGGACCAATTTTCGGAACATATAATTTAGTGGCGATGTTTTACGCCTTTTTGTTGCCTTTTATTGCTTCAAAAATTGGTCGTAAAGGCACACACGCTTTTTCTTTGGTTTGTGGCGGTTTAGGTTTAATGTCGATTTTATTAATCACTTCTCCTGAAATGAAAAATTATCTACACTTGTCTATGGTTGGTGTTGGAATGGCTTGGGGAAGTATTTTAGCAATGCCTTATGCGATTTTAGCTGGTTCTATTCCTTTGAAAAAAATGGGAATTTATATGGGGATTTTCAATTTTTTCATTACACTTCCACAAATTACTAACGGAATTATCGGTGGACCAATTGTTAAATATTTCTACGATGAAAAAGCGATTTATGCAATCATTGCAGCTGGAATTATTATGATTTTGGGTGCAGTTTCGGTATTATTCGTAGAGGATAAAGATGATGTAGTTCTACAAAAAGGATAAATTGAATAGCATATATTTTCACAAATTTACACGAAGTCTAATAATTAGATTAAGTGTAATTTGTGAAAATTATGAACAACTACAAAGCTTCAAATTCTTTTCTTTTTGCTTCAAACCATTCTTGCATTGCATTAGATGTTTGCATCATTTCTTGCATTTTACCCATCGCTTTTAAATGTGCTTCGTCTCCTTTCTGAAACATTTCCATTCCATGTTGTTTACTCATTCCTGCAATTTCCTCAAATGTCACTGCTTCAAATTCTAAATCACAAGCTCCGCCTAATTGTTGGCAAGTCATTTTTTTCATATTGATATATTTTATTTCAAAACAATTCTATCTTGCTCTAATGTGATCAATTTCTTTCTATAAAGTGTTCCAACTGCTTTCTTAAACGTCTTTTTACTCATTTTCATTTGACGCTTGATTTCATCAGGAGAACTTTTATCAGTTAATAATAAAGTTTGATTTGGTTCTGATTTTAATTTTATCAAGATTATTTCCGCAGCATCTTGAACACCAGAAAAACCTTCTTTTCTTAAAGTCAAATCTACTTTTCCATCTTCCCGAATTCCTTTGATATAAGCCATCGTTCTTTGTCCGACTTGTAATGGTTTGAATACATCCGATTTATAAATTAAACCAGAAAAATCATTATCGACAATTGCCTTATATCCTAAATCCGTTTGTTTACTAATCAAAACTTGAACAGCTTCTCCCGTTCTTAAATTTTCTGGAGGTGTTTTATTGACATAACGATTAGTACGTGCAGAAGCAACTAAACGTTCTGTATCCTTATCTTCATAAACATAAACGACATAAGCTTTCCCAACTTCCATCTTTTGTATTTGTTCTCTAAAAGGTACAAAAAGCTGTTTCATCAAACCCCAATCTAAAAATGCACCAACTTGATTCACATCTTTGCAATGCAAATAGGCAAAAGTTTCTGCCTGAGCCAAAGGTGTTCGAGTTGTTGCTATCAGTCGATTTTCATTATCATGATAAATAAATACTTCTATCTCTCCTTCCACTTCGACTTTTACATCTTCCATGACTTCGTTATTTGGTAATAAGATTTCCCCATAAGGTCCGCCGTCCAAATAATACCCAAAATCAACTTCCTTTACAACATCTAAAACTGAATATTTCCCTAATTCTAAAAACATTTATTTGAGATTTCAGCAATCAAACCACTTTCTTATCAGACCGCCAAAAGCTGTCGAATAATCTTTATAGTTAGATTATCTGTATATTTTAATTTAATTTATTTTATAATAATAAGTCAGTAATCAGACCACTTTCGTTATCAGATTCTACTTCTGCATCATTTCCCACAAGATACCTTCTTTCATTGCATAAGCGGAAACGAGCATTTGATTTATCTTTGTTTTTTCTAATATTAATCGAACCAAAACTAATGCGACAGGAATGAGTTTTGCTCTTTGATTTGGAATACTTTCCATTTCTAATCTTTCTTCTAAATTAGCATTAATAACTACTTCCGAAAACTTAGGAAAACCAGTTAAATCAACAGTTTCTGCATTTGGATAATCTATAACCTTATCTCCCATTACACCCGAAATTACATCAAATGTTCCAGAAGCACCAACTAAAGTAGTTGCATTATTTTCAGCCAATGCCGCATAAAGTGATTCAAAATGTTGATTCAAAAAAGCTTCGATCGCAGCTGTTTCATCATTTGCTAAAGGCTCAGATTTATGAAATTGATTATATAAAACAGAAACACCAACTGGATAACTTTTAGCCCAAATTTTTTCTGTTTTGTTTGCAATAATAAATTCCACACTTCCACCTCCAATATCCATTATCAAGATATTTTCATCACCAATCGGAACTGCTTGTTTTGTACCGTAATAAATCAATTCTGCTTCCTTATCACCAGAAATCATTTGAATAGTAATTCCAATTTCTTTTTGCACTTTATCAATAAAAGCCTGACCATTACTTGCTGTTCGTAAAGCAGCTGTTCCGAAAGCCACTACTTTCTCTACTTCAAACTTTTCCATTAAAAGCTTATATTCCGCTAAGGTTTCGTAAGCTCTTTTTAATGGTTTTTCGCCTAAAGCCTTCACGCCTTCTTCTCCAATATATACGTATTTCCGTAATCGGTGAGTCGTTTCAAATACACCATTATCTTTAATTTTTGCAATTAATAAATGGAAAGTATTTGTGCCTAAATCTATGATAGCTACTTGCATAAAGTATTAATAATTAATTTTAGTTCTTAGGCTGTAAAAGTAGTTCGATTAATTGATTAATTTTCAGTTTTAATTCTTAATTTTTTTCAAAAAAATAGCTAATAACTTTTCTGGAGCTTCTGTTTGTGGATAATGTCCAATATCTTCTAAATAATGAACAGTTGCTTGAGGTACTAATTCAGCAAATTTATCCGCAGAATGTTTACCAGAAATGGGGTCAACAACACCATTTATCATCATCATTGGTAAAGTAGAATTTTGCATTGCACTAACCCATCTCTTTTTATGTTTTACACGTTCATCCATATACCAAATGGTTTTATGAATTACGCTTTTGCCATCATTATAAGTCATTAATTTCCAAAACTCATCAATTTCAGATTCTGTTGGTTGTGTATCTTCGCCAAAAATTGCTTGAAAATTTCTTTTTAAAGTATTTCTATTCGTTAATAAACTTATCCATTTTCCGATTGGACTCATCAATAAGTTTTGAATCAATCGAGGTCGATGTTCTCCAGGAATTATTCCACCATTCAAGAAACAGACAGATAAAATTTCTGTTTCTAAACTACTTGATTGTTGACGAGTCAATTGTCTTGCTAATAACTCTTGAGTCACTGTATCACCATAATCATGTGCTAAAATATGGTATTTGGATATTCCTTTTTTCATTAATAAATATTCAAAAATATCGGCTTGTTCAAATAGTGAATATTTATGATTTTGTGGCTTATCAGAAAAACCAAAACCTATCATATCAATTGTAATAACATGATAATGAGTTATTAATTCGTCCCAGACTTTGTGCCAATCATAAGAAGCCGTCGGAAAACCATGAATCAAAACTAAGGTTTCTCCTTTTCCGCCTTCTCTTATAAAAATTTGATGCTGTTTATAATTAAAATATGCTCCAGCTTCAAGCCAATCTTTTGATGTCATTTGGTTATTATTTCTAATTTTTGCTTTCGGAAATAGCAAATCAATAAATGTGTAATCTTATTAATTCAATAGGAAAAGATAATTATTATTTATCAAACTAAATCAAGCTTATAAAGAAATTGTTAAAACTTATCTTTAAAAAATTCCTTTTGATATAAAAAATGACAGTTTTGATAGGCAAATCTTTACTATTGCAATTATTAATAAAAAAGTAAAACAACTTATTGGTCAATTATTTTTTGCTAAATATTGCCAACAAAACCGATATATAAGATGAAATATATTACAATCATTAGTTTATTATGTTTTTCTCTAAACAGTTTCGGACAAGATTTCTGGTCATTAGAAAAGTGTATTAAACATGCAGAAAAAAATAGTTTAGCAGTTCAACAATCTGAGATTAGTTTGAAACGAGCTGAATTAAATTTAAGCCAGAATGAACGAAATCGCTATCCAAGTTTGTCAGCAAGTAGTGGTGTTAATTATAACTTAGGTCGTAATATTAATCCTGTTACCAATGAATTTGTTACCACAAATTTAGTGGCTAATAGTTATGGATTAAGTTCAAATGCTGTACTTTATAATGGAGGAAGAGTAGAAAATACGATTAAGAAAAGTAAAATTGATAGGAATGTTAGTAAAGAAGATTTAGAGCAAGAAAAACGAAATATTGCTTTAGAAGTTGCTCAAGCTTATTTACAAGTTTTGTTAGGGTTAGAAAGAGAGAAAAATGCTAAAGTTACTTTAGCCGAATCTCAACAACAATTAGACAGAACTAAAAAATTAATTCGTGCAGGTTCTTTGCCTGAAGGTGATATTTATGAAGTAGAAGCTCAAGTTGCGAGAAATGAACAAAGTTTGATTTCTACCGAAAATACCGTTGCTCAGGCTTATCTTTCTTTAAAAGTAATTCTACAAATACCTATCGAACAGGATTTCAAAATAGAAATTCCTAATATTCCAATTCCGCCTCCTGAAACTATTGAGATACAACCATATCGAGCAATTGTTGAAAGAGCAGTTGCGAATCAACCGAGTGTGAAAGCTGGTGAATTAAAACTTAAAAGTG
>CAZEOC010000316.1:0-5229 GCA_964513525.1 uncultured Saprospiraceae bacterium
ATGATCAGGCGAATTTTGGTTTTCATGTGAAAGCTGACAAATCGAATATGGTTTACACAGCAACAAATGCACTAAGAGGTTGGACAAGTTCTAACCCTCATACAGGAAGCAATGATTGGGAATTTGTGAGTATGAATGCAGAAGTCAATAGAAATCAGCCTTCAAGGTTTACGTTACAAATAAATAATACCTCTGGAAGTTCAATGACGGTATATGTTACAACGCCAACTTTGAACTTTGGAAATCAATTGCCGACTTTGGATGAAGCGCCTTTATTTACTTCAGGTGGCGTATTAATGGGACAACTGACGCATTCGGTCGCCACTACACAAACGCCTAATAATGGTTATTTAACCTTGCCGTTGACGGCAAACTATTTTGAGATTACGAATGTCAAAAATATTCATCGTATTAATCATTTGACAAAAGATAGAGTTCCTAAAGGAACAATTATTACTTTGTTATTTAATAATGCTGGAATAAGTGTAACAAATAGTGGTTATTTGAATCTCAAAGGCGGTTTTACCTCGGTTGTTAATGCTTCTATTACTTTAATGTCTAATGGTAATGGAACTTGGAGAGAAGTGGATAGAAATAATTAATTTCTAAATAATATTAATAAAAGAATTGGATTAGATTTTTCTATTCCTTAAAAAAGCAAGATGTTTTATGGCTAAGCTATAAAATATCTTGCTTTTTATATTTTAGGATACTTCTTAGGAATCTTGCTTTTTCTATTAAAAAAAAATATGGATTTGAATGGAGTAGATTTTTCAAGAAACTGATTCAATATCTAATAGGAATTGTTCAAATTCTAATATTTAATTCTTTATTTTTTAACTCTTTTTTAGATTTTGAACCAAATAATTTTGAAAATGAGTCACTAAAATAAACTAAAAATATATTATTAGTTTAACTAATTTTCGATTTTTAAAAAGTTAAAATATTGATTGTTAGAGTTTTATATATTATTTGATTTTTTTTCAGTAGTCACGTTTTTGTTGTTTTGCTAATACATCGCTTTCCAAACCATTGTATCATTGCATTATAATTAAAACAGAGAGCACAATAAATAAAATACACAATAATGAAATATTTTTTTACATTCCTACTTACAGTTTTTGCATTACATCTTTCAGCACAAGAAATTTCAAGAAATACAGTTACTACAGCTGGTGATTTTACAACTAACGATAAAGGCGTTTCTATTAGTTGGTCAATGGGTGAAGTTTTCAGCCAAACTTCAAATGAAGGCGTTTATGTAACAGAAGGATTTCAGCAAGGAATTTTGGAGAAAGCTGGTGAAGTTAAATTAGAAGCAAATTTATTAGAGACAAACGAAATTCAATTAAACTGGGAAAAATTAGGAAACATTACTTCTTCTACTTTTTCATTAGAAAGAAAAACTTCTACAGATTTTGATTTCAAAACGATTGGAATTTTTAATAATGAAAAAGCATTAAATGATTTTCATTTTACGGATAGAGGAAATTTAGAAGGAGAAGTGAGTTATAGAATTCGTTATACAAGAACAAATAAAACGATTTATTCTAATATCGAAATCGTAGAATTACCAATTATCAAATTATCAATCAATTTATTTCCTAATCCGACAGTAAATGAGATTAATGTTAAATTAGAAAATACTGAAAACCTTGATGGTTTAACAATCAAGATTTTTCGTACAAACGGTCAGTTGACTTATTTTCAAAAATATGAAGTTGCAGAAGGTCAAATCATTACAATAGATTTTAATGAAGGATTTGATGCAGGCGGATATATTGTACAGTTTTTAGATGAAAATGAGCAACTAATTGAATCTAAGCAATTTATTAAAATATAGTTACAACTTGGTATTCATCAAGTTCACAATAAACATTAGAATTAAAAAATAACACACCTAATACTAATTTAATCTACACAATAATCACTGTTTCTTTAGAAAGAAGAAACTCTAAACGTTAAAAAATAAACCTTTAAGTAATGAAATCAATTTACAAATGGCTTTTTGTAAGCCTGGCACTGCTATGCACCGTTAGTTCTCACGCACAAAGTTCTTTCAGATATCAAGCAGTAGCAAGAGATAGTTCTGGCGATGCAATTTCAAATCAATTAATAGGTGTACAGATTAGTATTATTTTAGACGATATGAATAATGCGCCTATTTATCAAGAAATGCATCAACCAACAAGTAATGATTACGGCGTATTAAACTTAAATGTCGGTGATGGAATTCCATTAACAGGCGATTTTGCTACTATTAATTGGTCTCAAACGGCTTTTATTAAAGTAGAATTAGATATAACTGGTGGAACAAATTATACTGTAGAAAGTACTTCTCAAATTTTATCAGTTCCTCATGCTTTGTATGCTGAAAGAGCAGGAAGTGTAACCAATGGAAATTTTGGTTTGAATGTTAAAGATTTTGGAGCAACTGGTGACGGAAATGCAGATGATTACCAAGAATTTAAAGCAGCATTAGATAGTGCGGCAAAATCAGGTGCTAAAGTACTTGTGCCAGCAGGTGTTTATAGATTAAGTAAAACATTGGTATTAAAAGATGGCGTAACTATCGTTGGTGAAGGAATGGGAAGTGACCCATTACAAACACCTTATAATGGTTCTGTATTAATGTATGAAGGAAACGGATTTGCGGTTAAAATACAAGGACATACGGCAGGCTTAAGAGATGTTGTACTTAGAGATAACAGTAATAGTAGCGCAAATGGTGGTGTATCAGTTATTGCAAATGGTAGATTAGTAGAGAACGTAAATCTTACAAATGTTTTGATTTCTAATTTTATTGGAGGAACAGGATTAAGATTATTAGCTAAAAATGCTGGTGGAATTGCTTATGCAAAATTCCATAATGTAAGAGTTAGAAACGCTAAAAAAGGTATTCTTATTAATGATGATAATAATACTGGTAGTTTTGTAAATTCAAATAGTTTTTATAACTGTGTAATCTCAGGCGGAGGATTTGATTATGGTTTATTAGTAAAAGCAGGAAATAATAATACATTTTATAGTACAGTAATTGAACCGCCTTCAACTAACTTTGGACACCTTTTTGTTAAAAAAGGAGAAATTGTTGGTGTTGAAATTCGTGTAGAAGGAAATTCTCAAGCAACTGGTGTTCCATTAATTAAATTCAATAACGGAACAAAGAATTCTACTTTGACAGGAATTTATGCAGGTGGTTTGACGATTGATAAAGGAAATAATTTCATTAATATGAGTAGCGGAAAAGCGATTCATTTTAGAAATGATAATTATAACCGTTTCCGTAATGCGATATTTAGCGTAGATAAACCAAATGAATTACATTGTTGGTCTATAACTGGGGCAGGAGTAAATATGGATATTTTAGCCCCAGAGTTAACGGAGAAACACAATGTATTAAAGTTAACGATTCCAGCAGGAGTTACGGCAACGCTTCAACCTAACACTATGGCAAATCCTAAAAGAGGAAGTTTGAAATTATATAATCAGGTTAATTTTGGATTCTATGTTAAGACGAGTCAAGCAGATAAAGTATATGCAACAACGAATTCACCTTTAGGACAAACGAACTCTACACCTCATCGTGGTAATAATCAGTGGCAATTTGTAGGTATGAATGCTGAGGTAAATCAAACTGACGTACCTTTTTATAGATTACAAATAGAAAATACAACTGGTGGAAATATGGTTGTGTTTGTAACAACGCCAACTTTGAGTTTCGGTAATCAATTACCAACACTTGAACCTGAACCGTTTTCTTCAATTGGAGGTATTTTAGATGGACAAGTTAGTAATGCTTTTGTGAGTGCTGAAATCCCTGGCGATGGTTATCTTTCTTTACCATTAACAGCGAACTATTATGAAATTACAAATACAGGTACAATTAGTAGATTGAATCATGTAGTAGCAGATAGAACGCATAAAGGAACTGTAGTTACCTTATTGTTTAATAATGCAGGAATCAATGTGACTAATAGTGCTTACATTGTTTTGAAATCCTCATTTACATCAATAGTGAATGGTTCATTGACCGTGATCTCAAATGGTGACGGTACTTGGAGAGAAGTTGATAGAAATAATTAATGAATAAGTATAACTTATAGAAATTAGAAAATCCCTCATCAAAATTTTGATGAGGGATTTTTTTATTTTTTAATAATTCGTCAAAAGAATATATCAAAAGGACAATTTTATAAACTGATTTTTAATAATTTACTTCTCTAAGAGTCGCTTAAAACGCATTAAATTTGCTTCTTGCAATTTTCGCATTTGTGGTTTCATAAAAGGTGCGAAAATACCAATGAACATAGGAATCAATCGAATATTTGTGGTCAAGATTAATCGAGTAGAATCACCTTGATTGACAAACTCATAAGTTTCTAAAGTCAACATATTTTTATGTGATAGTTTGACTTGAAATTCTTTATTTCTATCGTAATATAAAATCTCCTCTTCTACTTCCATCAAGCCTTTTGCATCTTCAAATATTTGTTTTGAAATACTGCCTTTATTTGGTCTTCGTCCACTTATAGATTTTATTTTCTTAAAACCTTCAATCCAGTTTTTTAGATTTTTGCCATCAGTTAATTTACGAAACACGCTGCTAACTGGTGCTTCTATTTGTATAATCGTTTTGATTGTCATAATACTTAGTTAATCTAAAATTTATAATTGAAAGTAATCAAGCACGAAATTGTTCAATAAATGAATATATTGAGAATTTTGTAGTGTTATTATTTTTAGTGATGTAAAACTTTTTACCCTAAGAAATTGAAGTAACTAAAATAGATTGATTTTTTAAAGTTTTTTAAATATTCATTTTAAATTATTATTAATAAATTCGTCATCAGATATAAGATTGTTTCAATATAAAAATTCAAAAATTGATGTTTAGAACCAAATTGAAAATAGAAAAATCAGAATGGACGATTGCTCATAATCATTCGATTTTGAGTATTGGTTCTTGTTTTTCGGAAAATATTGGTACATATCTTTCAGATTATAAATTTCCAATTCAAATCAATCCTTTCGGAATCTTATTCAACCCAATTTCTATTGTAAAATCACTGCAATTGATTAATGAAAATTATCAATTTGTTCAAAAAGACATTTTTCAACATCATGAAAAATGGCATAGCTTTTTGCACCACGGAAAGTTTTCAAATAATGATAAAAATCGTTGTTTAGAAAGTATTAATCATCAAATTCAGATAGCAAATAAACAAT
>CAZEOC010000317.1:0-5224 GCA_964513525.1 uncultured Saprospiraceae bacterium
ACTAAAACACATTTTTCAATCAAAAAAATTGCTACCTTATCGCCCGAATGGAATGAAAAAAATCTAGGTTCTCATACATGGAATGAAGATGAAGGTATTATTGAAGGTAATATCGGTCGTCATCCTAAAAATAGATTACAAAATACTGTTTACTTAGATGATGAAGCTGATAAAGGCAAACCAGCTGTAACACATTACAAAGTTATTGAGCGTTTAGGTTATGTGACGTTAGTAAGTTGTAAGCTTGAAACAGGGAGAACGCACCAAATCCGTGTGCATATGAAGCATATCGGACATACTTTGTTTAATGATGCTCGATATGGTGGCGATAGAATTTTGAAAGGAACGGTATTCACAAAGTATAAACGTTTTGTTGAAAATACTTTTGATATTTTACCTCATCAAGCGTTACACGCTAAAGAATTAGGTTTTGTTCATCCAAGAACTGGGGAAAGAATGCTTTTCAAAGCAGAAGCACCAGCCAATTTTCATGAATGTTTGGAGCGTTGGAGAACTTATGTTGAAGGACGAAAAAATTTATTGATAGATTAGAGTAAGTTTTATTACTTGAGTATTATTTTTTACTAAAAGTGAAAGTTTGACTTTAATGTCAAGCTTTCACTTTTTTTATTCAAGCTGAGTAATTTAATTTTTAGCACTAAGTTCTTCGAGAACAATAAAGGCTCAATATTTTATTGAAGGCTTATCGGTCGGTGAGTGCCGTTTGGCGAAAGCCATTTTATTTTATTGCATTTTATCTGTGATAAAATGTCGGGTAAGAAAATCTGACCTACTGACAATATTGTGAAAGCATACTTGGTGCTTGAGGCGAACCTAAAGTCACAGCTTTTTGCCAATCTGAACAAGCTTGTCCGCTGTTGCCGTTGTTATAGTGTGCAATTCCTTTGAAATACCAAGTATTGATATCATTTGGTGACAATTCTAAATGTCGATTATAGTAATTAATAGCGGTATTATAATTTTTTAAATTGAAATATGCATGTCCTAATTGTGCTACGGAAGGTGCATAATCAGCATCTATTTTCAAGATTGCATTACAATCTCTAATTGTACTATTGTAATCTCCGATTGCTAAATAAGCTTCTGAACGATTGTGTAAAGACGCAACACTTTCTGGTGTTTTTTCTATTACAATAGTCAAATCTTCAATTGCTCCTGCATAATCTTTTCCTTCATATTTAGCAGAACCTCGACTGTGAAAACCTTGTGTATAATCTGGATATTTGGTACATAAATCATCAAAAACGCTAATTGCAGAACCGAAATCTTCCTCATATTTGATATACGCATGTCCTAAACCTGAAAGTACTGGAAGACTATACGGATATTGATTATGTGCATCCTTGAACATCGTCAAACCGTTTTCCCAAATTCGGGTTTGGTTATAAGCTAAAACCGCAAAGAATAAACCAAGCGCTATATAAGTATATTTCATGATATTTCCCCATGTTTTCCCAAAGGAAAATTTGCCATCAATTATCCAAATATAAAATTGTGCAATGATATAGAATAAACCAATATAAGATAAATAGGTGTATCGTTCAGCTACAACAGTTTGACCAAAAGGAATCAATTGAATGACTAAAGCGATATTAATAAAAAAGAAAAATATACCAAACAATAATATTTTTCTAAATGATTTTGCAAAGTAAATCAAGGCAATTATTAGTAAAGTAAATATTGGAGAAGCATAATAAGCTGCCGGTAAACTTCCTGCTGTTTCGAGCGGAAAGGCATGAAAAGCACTTAATCCAAATGGCATAAATAACTTGGTGAAGTAAAATTGAATGCCATAAAACATAAAGAAAATTCTATCTACAAAACCGTATAAATTAGTGATATTATCTATCTCACTACTTGTTTCATTTCTTGCCCAAACAGATACATAGGCAATTAATAAACTGATGAGTAGGAAAGGAATTTTCTGAATGTAAGTTTTTGTTTTTGTAATCGAATCATCGAAATACCAATCCATTAGTAAAAATATTGCTGGTAAAACTATCGCTAAAGGTTTGGAGAAACAAGCTAATAAAAACCAAATTGCTGTAATTAGAATGTATTTACTGTTTTTTCCTTTTTGTAAGAAATTGGTATAACTAATCAATGCTAAGATGGAAAAACAACCATAAAGTGTATCGTTTAGTGTAGAAACCCAAGCAACTGACTCAACGTGTAAGGGATGAATGGCGAATAAAACGCTAACAATTACAGCGGCTTCTGTTCTTTTTGTCCAAAGTAGAATCAATTTATAAACTAAATATACATTTACTAAATGTACAATCAGACTTAGTAAATGGAAGTAAAAAGGATTTGCTCCAAAAAACTTGTAAAGTATGGCAAAAGATAAAAAACTTAATGGACGATAAGCCGAATTTATCGGTTCGGTAAACATCGTAATTACGTTTTCAGCTGTTAAACCTTGGACGATAGGATTGGTGGTAATATGCTTTAAATCATCATAATTGACAAAATCATTTCCCAATGACATTCCAAAAACTGCAATCGTTAGCACTAATATTCCGATAAGATATTTCCAATCATTGGAACTGAAACCAGCTTGTTTTAGCTGTTTTTTTGGAATTGTTTTACCACTTTTGGAAGTGTTTTTCTTACTTGTTTTTTGGTTTTTATGCTTCTTTGCCATTTTGATTATTTCTGGTGAAATTATTTTCTTGTTGCAAGATAGCAAAAAACGTTCGATTTAGATGTCGGACATTTCTAAAGTGTCCGACATCTTTGGTAATACGACCTACTCAATTGGAAAACGAATTTCTACTTTTGTTCCTGTTTCATTTTTATCTATACTTAAATCTGAAACATGAACTTGAATATTTGAATTCTCGATATAATTTAGAATTTCTAAACGGTCATTTGTAATCGACATTCCTTGTGATTGATGCGTTTTGTTTTTATTTTGTTGTGCTTTCTTTCTACCAATTCCATTATCTGAAATTGTTGTAATGATTTGATTATCAATTAATTGAAATTTTATTTTTAATAATCCTTTTGTTGTTTTGTGTAATAATCCATGATTAATCGCATTTTCGATATACGGTTGAATTATCATGGTTGGAATTTCATAATCTACTTGAATTATATTTTCTGCAATTTCAAATTCGTAATCAAATTTATTAGGATAACACAAATGTTCTAATTCTATATAGAGTTTTAATAATTTGATTTCGTCTTCAATTTCGATGTATTTTGATTTAGAAGATTCTAAGAACAATCGCATCAATTGTGCAAATTTGGATAGATAACCATTGGCTGTAATTGCGTCGTTTTTTAGTACAAAATGCTGAATTGCATTGAGTGAATTGAAGATGAAATGAGGATTCATTTGTGCTTGTAGAGCGGATAATTCTAAAGCAGCAAATTCTTGGTTTAATTTCATACTTCGTTTTTCTCGCCATCTGAAATATTGCATCAAGCCGATTATTAATAAAATAAGAAAAATAGCATAAATGAAAATGGCAATATTCGTTCGCCAAAACGGTGGAGAAATAGAAAATGGAATCGTGATAAATTCGCTCCAATTACTATTGATTTTTTTTGCTCTTAACTTAAAATTGTAATTGCCTTCTTGTAAGTTGGTGAGTAAAATTGACCGATTTGAACTGGTTTGCCAATCTGTATTTTCAGAGATTTTGTATTGAAATTGTACCTTTCGAGCATCAATAAAAGCAATTGCAGTAAAATTAAAACGTAATCGACTATTAAAATTCAAATCGTTCAAATTGCTTTTTGAAATTGCTTTTTCGTTTAATTCTATAGATTCAATAATGACTTTTGGCGCTTTTACTTTTTGAGGTAATTTTTCAATATTCAACATCGAAATACCTTGACTTGTCCCTATCCAAAGTCGCTTTTGAGAATCCACGAAAAGACAATTGATATCATCGGCAACTAAACCCGTTCGAGCATTGTAAGGAATCATATTTTGCTCATCGAAATAATGCAAACCTTGTGGTGAAGCAATCCAAATTCCGCCTCTTGCATCTATGCTGATTTTGCGGCAAGTATTGGATAATAACCCATTTTCTTGTGTGAAATTGGTGAATTTTCCGCTCGTATCTAATTTGGATAAACCTCGCTCCGTAGCGAACCAAATATTCCCAATTGA
Organism: uncultured Saprospiraceae bacterium; assembly: GCA_964513525.1. Classification (GTDB taxonomy): domain Bacteria; phylum Bacteroidota; class Bacteroidia; order Chitinophagales; family Saprospiraceae; genus CAWVWD01. Next base: position 4,145 of record CAZEOC010000317.1, read on the forward strand.
ATCTTGTTTGATGTCGTTAATGTGATTGTTTGGTAAACCATCTTTTATCGTGAAACGCTTTGATAAACCTTGTTTGAAACGAATTACACCTTGTTCTGTTCCCATATAAAGGTTGCCACTTTTGTCTTCAAAAAGGCAATAACCCGCTTCGATTGTTTCATCATTTATTGGCCAACGAATTGGTTCAGAATCACAATTAGCATAAATATGAAAGAATTTCCGATGAAATAAATTGACTCGATTATATTTATCTAAAATGAATGTTTTACTGTTTTTTTGTTCGGAAATACAAAGCGTTATTTCATTATTATATTGAATAATTCCAAGGTTTGAACTAAAGGTAATCGCTTTATCTGTTCGTTTTTTGAATTGCCAAATTTCTATTTTATCTTCTAAAATTGGAAAGTCAAACGGCACTTTTTTCCATTGATTATTCATCAATTTATATAAACCGTTTTTTGTGCCTGCAATGATTTCTCCTTTTTGATTTTCAGAAATATCATTTACGAAAGTATTTTCTAATCCATTTTCAATGGAAAAATTGGTAAATGGAGCTTCGTAAATACAGTATAAACCGCCGCCATCAGTTGCGAGCCAAGTATTTCCTTCCTTGTCTTTTATTTGAACGGTTGGGGAAGATTGAAGATTTAAAGTTTTGTATAAGTTGTTATTAATTAATGAGTTATCAATATTTTTGTTTGGGGAATCATTAGAGAAAAGCTGATTTATTATTTCAATTTTTATTGCTTTTTCGGTTAATTGTTCATTTTCAAAACCTTTATATTGACCATTCTCAAATTGAACCCAAACAATATTATTATCGACTTTTATCGAATTAACTTTGGTATTATTTATATCCGCTTCGAGTAAATTTGTCTGAAATTGAAAACCATCAAATCTCGCTAAACCATCTTCTGTTCCTATCCAAAGTAAGCCTTTTTCGTCTTGTAATAAACAATGAATAACATTGTGTGGCAATCCATCATCAGTTGTATAATGTTGAAAAAACACATTTTGCGAAAAGCAAGAATTGGCATATAAAATTAGAAAATAGAGTAGGAGTTTTTTCATTTTTTAGGG
>CAZEOC010000318.1:0-5219 GCA_964513525.1 uncultured Saprospiraceae bacterium
TAGATTACCTCGATAAGGCGTTTTTCCTGAATAATGCGCTTCAATAACAATAAATGAATATTCATTATCTGCAAAAAAATCAAAACGATATGATTTCCAATTATTATGCAATACAGCAACAGTATGTCCTAATAATTGTAATTTTTCGCACTTCTGACTTCCTCCCCAAATTCTAAATTTTAGTGGTTTATTATATCCAACATAACCAGTTGAACGAGCCAATTTCACTCTGAATGTATAACATTCATCTTTTTTGAGTGGTTTGGTCAAACGTTGACCAATGAATTCCCAAGTTCCATCTTCTCTTGAGATTAAACCTAAAAATGTGTTGCCATCTGCTGCTTCTTGATAAACGCCCCAAGGTCCAGGCAGAATATCAGGTGTAGAAAATTTACCACAAGCAAACCATTCTTCAGGAATTTTAGCATCTTGCGGCGTTTCTTCAAATGATGCATTACGAATTAGAATATTCGTCGGTGGAAAAATAGACGATAAAGAGCCAATTGCGAAAAGCAGTAATAATATTCTCATTGAATTTCTTTTGATATGAAGGTTATTTACTAATTCTTCATTTCTAATTATAGTAAACGATGGTTTTACCATTCCTAAATTCTACAATTCTAACGAAAAAAAGAAAATTGTAAAAATTACAAGCCTCATTTCCTATTAAAAACCTAAATTTTGTACTTTCGTTGTCACAATATAATTCTATTATGACTTCACGACGCATCAATCGCTACAATTTTAAGAAATATTTTTATTCTATTCTTAGTACTGCTTTGGTATTATTGATAGTTGGAATTTATGGAATGTTATTATTATTTGGACAAAAAGCGGTAAATAATGTAAAGGAGAATTTAGAAGTTATTGTAGAATTATCACCCAAAATAGAACTCGAAGAACGACAAAATTTAGAAAATTTCTTAAAGTCAAAAAGATACATTAAAGTCAAATCAGTTCAATTCATTTCAAAAGAAGCGGGTTTAGAAAAATTGGAGAAACAATTTGGAGACGAATTGATTGAATTAGATTTTGAAAATCCACTATTAGATATTTATACTTTTCATGTTCATAATTCTTTTGCGCAGTCAGATAGTTTGAAACAAATCAAATTGGAATTATTAGAAAATAATAAGATTCAAGATGTTCATTATCAATCGTTGATTGTAAGTAATTTAGAAAGAAATACTCAAAAAATAAGTTGGATAATATTGATAATCAGTGTTTTATTATTAATTATTGCAGTTGCTTTGATTAATAATACAGTTCGATTAGCGTTGAATGATAATCGTTTTACGATTAAAAATATGCAATATGTCGGAGCGACCGAAAGCTTTATTATAAAGCCATATATTCGTAAAGCAATGATAAATGGTTTATTGAGCGCTGTATTAGCAATTGCAGCAATTTGTGGTATTTTATACTTCTTAAATCAGCAGATTTCAGTTTTATTTATCAATCTCTTTTCGGTAGATTTTTTATTAATTTTTCTTGGAATTATTTTAATTGGATTAGTTATTTCGGGTTTGAGTACTTTTTTTGCAGTTCGCAGATTCTTGAGGAAAGCAGTTGTGGAATTGTATTAATAAAATTTAAAAAACTACACTTTTAAAAGGATGAAAAATTCCGTCATACCGACGGAGGTCGGTATGACGAGTTGTTTAGAGGTAAAGTATATCAATTTTCAATTCTCCATTATCAATTAATCTCTTCTTCCATTTCCTCAATTCTACTTTTAATATTATAAAACTTCTCTGAGTAAGTATTCACTTTTTGAGCTTCAATTTCTAAAAGAGCATTAAAATCTTCAAAATTTGCATCAATTTTTTTACGGATATTTTCAATATAATTTTCTAAACGAAAAGTAATTTCCTCCTTTAATGATTTCTTTCCATTGTTAATGGCTGTTTCATATTCTTCAAAGACTTCTTTACGTTTGGTAGAAACGGTAAAACCAGAAACAATCACTCCAATTACAGTTAAAATTCCACCTGTAATATCGAAAACCATTCCTTGTGTCACAGCGGCTAAAACAACGCCAATTGCTGCTAAACCACTTCCAGTTGCAATGTTTGGAGAAAAAGATTTATCTTCTTGTAAGAGTGATTTATCCATGAAATTTTCAGAATTATTAATAAAAGTTGAAAATTCAGATTGTAAATCTCTCAAAACATTTGCACGACGTTCTGATAAATCAGAGAAAATATGTTGATTATCTTTTAGAACCGTTTGACTATTTCTAATTTTTAAATCTACAATTTTCACCATTTGCTGAATACTATCTGCAATTTCATTCACACCAGTATTTAGTTTATCAGTCAAAGCGGCATTTAAATCTGTTACCATTTCATTTGCTGTATCTTCCAGCCAAACTTTATTTGATTCTTTCTTTGTAAAAGCAGACATAATCGTTCTACGAAATAAAGAGAAAAAGCCTAAACCTTCTCGTAATTTCTTTTCTGTTCGTAGAGAAATCGAATCATAAGCATCTGTCATATTATTAACTAATACATTGACTTGATTTTTAGATTTAATCGCTTGTTCTTTTAGTGTTTCGTCTATATCCTGACGGAAAGATAAATCAGCTTGATATTGTTCGGATAAAATATCTAAACCTTTATGAATTCGAGTAGAAACATTCTGAGCTGTTTCCAGATTATTCTGCAATTTTAGAAGCGGTGCTTTTCCACCAGTTATATTTTCTCTTACAAACTCTCGAACAGCAGCAAAACCACTTTCAGGGTTGTTTTCTTGGTCTTGTTTAGCGGAAACAGCAAACACATTTGGATTAGAAATTCCTTTCTTTTCCGCCTGTTTGATGACACCATTTATATTAGTTTGTAAATCAGCTTCATTCATCAAATCTTTTTGTTGCAAAATGAAAACAACCTTTTTTTGCCAATCCTGATGAATGTAATCGAAAAATTGCCAAGCAGATTGACGATAAGGATTTTTAGCTTCAAAAACAAAAACAATCAAATCACTTCCAGGAATAAATCGTTCGGTAATTTCTTGATGATGTTCTACAATTGTATTTGTTCCAGGTGTATCAACAATCGCAATTTCTTTCAAAATTTCTACTGGAAAAAATATCTTTTTCAAATACGGATTTATCATCATTGAACTTTCCGTTTCTCCATAGACAATTTGCTGAATTGTGTCTGTACAAGGGTCAGGAGCAACTTTTGTTACCTCTTTATCGGTTTCCAAAAGTGCATTGACAAAACTACTTTTTCCAACTTTTACTTCTCCAACAATCACAAACATAAACGGCTCATGAATTCTATCTCTCAATTCACTAACCATTCCAGATAATTCCTCATGGTCAATATCAATTGACATTTGATGTAAATCTTTTACGATTTCCACCATCTTAAAACGCTGTTGCTGTAATGTTTGATTTAATATTTGACTCATGTTTGTAGTTGCTTTGTTGAACTCACCCCAACCCCTCTCTTAAAAAAGAGGGACTTAAATCTCAATTTGATAATAAATGTAAATGATTGTTTTGCATTTCACAAGGAGAAAGTTATTAATTTATAACTCAATTTTAACTGCAAAGCTGAGAGCAGTTCCTCTCTTAGAAAAGAGAGGAGTTAGGGTTGAGTTCAACCTAATTTTGCGAAGCAAAAAATCTAATCCAAAATCGCTTTATAAATTGCCGATTGTATCTTTGGACGAAAATCCATATTATACAATTTTTTATTATTCATCGTCGGATAAGTTCTATTAGATAAAAATACATAAACTAATTCCTTATCTGGGTCTGCCCAAGTACAAATTCCTGTAAATCCTAAATGTCCAAAAGTTTTACTGGAAGCTAAAGAAGATACATTTTGACTTCGTTTTTTATTCAATTCTTTCATATCAAAACCTAAACCTCGTCTTGTACTTCCTTTATATCTTGTTGTGAATAGCTTGACTGTTTCAGGTGAAAAATATTGTTTTCCACCATAATTTCCACCATTCATTACCATCTGCATAATTACGGCTACATCTTTTGCATCAGCGAATAAACCTGCATGACCACTTACACCGCCAAGCATTGCTGCGCCCATATCGTGTACATAACCTTGTACTTTTTGCATTCGAAAATACTTATCTTCTTCAGTTGGTGGAATTCGAGATTTATCGAATCTATCTAATGGATTGAAACCAGCAGTGCGTAAACCTAAAGGCGCATAAAAGTTATCCATTGCATATTCATCCAAAGATTGTCCCGACACATTTTCAACAATTTTTGCAGAAATATAGAAACCTAAATCAGAATATTTATATCCTTTTCGAGGTCGTAATTCCGAATCAATTATTTCTTGCCAAATATTATCTACATAATTATCTTTTAAATACCAACGGTCAGTAATTGGAATCGAAAAACCATCTTTTTCATAAGTAGAATATAAACTTGAACTCGGACTTTTACGAGTTTTCGACATAGTCACTTTGTAGAAAGGAATCCACGGTTGTAATTTGGCGTGATGTGCTAATACATCTCTAACTAATAAATTTGCCTTATTACTACCTTTTAATTCGGGTAAATAAGTAACTAATTTAGCATCTAAATTCACCTTTCCTTCATCTACTAATTTCATCATCGAAATCGTAGTCGCACATATTTTAGTGACAGACGCTAAATCATAAATATCTGTACTTGTAGCAGGCATATTTTTATCATAAGTATGATAACCATAAGACTTTTGATAAGCAATTTTCCCTTCTTTAACTACAACTACTTGAGCACTCGGAGTTGCTTTGACACGAATAGCTTCTTCTGCTAATTTATCTATTTGTTTTAATTTATTTTCGTCCAAACCTACTCGGATAGGAGAAACTTCTTGCATCATATCAACACTGGCAGTACTAACACCATCATCAAATTTTGCTTTGCGAGAAGCTGTAATTGGTAAACGACCAGTCATGCGAATTGCTCCAAAAATTGCATTTGCAGCAACTTCTTGTGTTACCGCATTTTCTTCATAAGCAGCAACCAAATAAGCTACATCATCGAAATATTTCAAACTATATGGACTTCCAAAATCTACTACAATTACTTTCGTTTCTTTTGATAAATCTTTAATGAATTTTCTTGCACTTTTTGAGATTCCATAACTGTTCTTATCAGATTTGCTCAAATCTTGAAAACTAACAATAACCGCTTCTTTATTTTTTACTTTTTTAATTAATGACCTTTGTTGCGAACTGGAAATGTTATTATTCGT
>CAZEOC010000319.1:0-5213 GCA_964513525.1 uncultured Saprospiraceae bacterium
TGTATTTTATAGCTAATTGTTTCAACAGTTTCATTACACTTCCTGGCAAAGCTTTTCGTTGCAAATAATTACGCTGAATTACAAAAAGTTGGTTGATTGCTTGAATTCCAATCGAACAATTATAATCTAATTCTAATTGTTTTCTTTGCTTCAGAACCATTTTAGAAGCGAGTTCTATATTCGGTTCTTCTATTCTAAATGTTTGGAATAAATCCGCAAAACGTCTATCTTTTTCTTGTACAATTTTCCATTCTTCAGGCGTTGCAATTAAGACAAATTGAAGTAATCTTTTTTCTAAATAAGGCTTTAAAACATCACTCAAAGTCATATCATTTTGAGCCGATTTTCCGATTCGTAATAAAGCAACTGGATTATCAATCAGAATCTTATCCGTTTTTCTATCGTTTTTTAGGTTTTCGATTTTTTTACGACGATTCTGAACGTGTTTCAAAATAGATTCAAACCTTTTTTGCCACATTCCGACAATACTCATTCCTGCAATAATTCGGTTTGGATTAATTAACCAAAATTGTTCTAAAACTTCATATTGTTCTTTTTTATCCTCACGATTATCACGATATTGAAAAACTGTTTCATTGATTAGAGCATGTTTTCCAACGCCTTCTTTTCCAATTAAAACAATTGGTGTGTTTTCTTTTTGGTAAATAATTTCTGAAAGTCGACTGACAATATCATCTCTATAAAAGGCACGTTTTAATTCAGAAGGAAATAAATCATTCAAATTATTACCAACTTTTTCTAATTCAGTCGCGCCGTGAAAGTCAGTTCCGCCCATTAAGCGAGAGAAAAAACCATCATCTTGTTGATACTCAAAAGGAAATTTTCCATCTTCAACAGAAACATTTGTAGTAATTGTCGTTACAAATTCTCCTTTTTGAGCGGTATACGCTTCTACTGAAATTGGTTGATTTCCGTTCTCTTTTTTTATTCTTCTAAATAATTTATCAATGACTTGATAAACAGATTGTGTAATATTATACTTTCCTTTTTCGTCAGATTTAGCAATGAACATGAAGTTGTCAAACATTGGTAATACAACGAAAAGTTTATTTTGTAATTCAAAATAAGAAGCTGCAAACTCACCGTTAATAGTTTGAGAACCGATACGATAAGAAAACCTAAATTGTTGATGTTTTACATCAGGATTAAATAAAAACCAAAGTAATTGTTCTGAATTTTGACCAGACAAATGAAAACCTCTGAAATAATGTCTAATCTCTTTTTGAAATTTTGCAGCAGCTTTTTCAAAACGTCTATCTGTTGCGATAGGATTAGAAAAAAATACAGGTCGAAGATAATATTGTTCTTTCTCTTCAATCGTAACTTTTCGGACAAGTGTAGGTAGGTTAATTGTAACTGTACTCATTTAATTGAATTTATTTGTGGGTTGCAATTTAAGGTTTTAGTGATTAAAAAATACAATTAATAAAAATAAATATTTTTCAGTACATTAAGATTTTATAATTGGTAATTATATTGTTAAAATGAATTACCGAAATAAACATCTCAATTGTTTTAAACTTATTATAGCAGACAAAATATTAAGAATAAAGAAGGAATGAATATACAAGAACATTTTGAACATTTACAAGAATTATTACAGACTGAAAAAGAAGAAGACTTACGTCAATATAAAGAATTAATTCAAAATTTGCCTTTATCTGAAAGACGAAAAAAAGGAGTGAGTTGGTATCCTGTGATGGTTTCAAAAACTGGTTATACACTTGGAGATAGAGCTTTTGTTACTGTAGAGCGAACTTCTAATTTGGATGTAGGAAATAAGTTTAGAGCAGGACAATCTGTTCAAATTTTTACGAAAACTGCTCATGTGAAAAATCCCGAAAAACAAGGGATTATTCAATGGATTCGGAAGAATAAAATGAGGATTGTATTGAATAATGCAATTTTACCAGATTGGTTGAATCAAGGAAGTATTGGTGTAGATTTGTTATTTGATGACAGAACTTATCAAGAAATGGAAAAAGCCTTGAAAGCAGTGAAAAATGCAAAAAAAGGTAGAATTGTAGAACTCCGAGATATTTTGGTTGGAAAACAAGCACCTGTTTATGAACCGATTACGAACCCTGTTGTGATTCCTAATTTGAATGATTCTCAAAATCAAGCGATAAATGATATAATCGCAGCTCGTGATGTTGCGATAATTCATGGACCTCCAGGAACTGGAAAAACAACAACGATTACTCATGCGATTCAGCAATTATCTAAAAAAGAAGCAACAATATTGGTTACTGCACCGAGTAATTCTGCCGTAGATTTATTGACAGAAAGGTTGAGCGATTTGGGTTTGAATGTAATTCGAGTTGGTAATATATCTCGTGTTGATGAATCATTGATTCGACATACTTTAGAAATGCAATTAGCGAATCATCCCGATTATAAAAACGTCAAAAAAATAAGAAAAGATGCTGCTGAAATGCATCGTAAAGCGATTAAATTAACTAAGAAAAGTGGTTGGCAAAATCGACAAGAAATGAAAGATTCTTTTAAAGAATCTAAAGAATTGAAAAATTGGGCAGACCAATTAGAAGAAAGTACAATTGACCAAATATTATCGAATGCAGATGTAATTACTTGTACTTTAGTGAGCATTACCAATAAATATGTTGCGAAATTAAAATTCCAAACGATATTTATAGATGAAGCTGCTCAAGCACTTGAACCTGCAACTTGGATTCCAATTTTGAGAGCAAGACGAGTTGTATTTGCTGGGGACCCACTGCAATTACCGCCAACTGTGAAATCTCGAAAAGCTCAAAAAGGCGGTTTCGGAATTACAATGATGGAAAGAGGAATAGAAACTTTGCCATCTTCTTTATTGAAGGTTCAATATCGGATGAATGAGGTGATTATGAATTTTTCTAATCAAATGTTTTATGAAAATCAGTTGATTGCAGATTTATCTGTTCGACATAAAACTTTGGGACAAGCAAATGGAAATCATGCACCGTTGGAATTTGTAGATACTGCGGGTTGTGGTTTTAATGAAGTGGTTAATCCAGAGTTCAAATCTCGATGCAATCCTGACGAATATTTGATTTTGAGAGAACATCTATATTTATTGACACAAAATGCGAATCAAGATGAAAAGCCTTCTATAGGAATTATCTCTCCTTATCGAGAACAAGTGATTTTGATGCAAAAAGATATAGATATTGATTCAGAATTAGAAGGATTCGATATTACTATTAATACAATTGATGGTTTTCAAGGACAGGAAAGAGATGTAATCTATATTTCATTAGTTCGGTCGAATGATAAAGGAACAATTGGCTTCTTATCGGATTATAGAAGGATGAATGTTGCCATGACGAGAGCAAAGCAAAAACTTGTAATCATAGGTGATAGTGCGACTATTGGGAATAATAAGTTTTATAATAAGTTTTTAGATTATTGCGAAAAACACGGAACTTATCGTACTGCTTGGGAGTATATGAGTTGATTAAATTGAAGTGAAATATATAAGATTATTCAAATTTTATGATTTTCTTAATGTTAAGTTTTCAAGATAATTTATAAAAATTGATAAAATAATTAAATTTTGTATTAATTTTGGTTCAAAATAACAAGGAATTGACTTGAATTCTAAATTCAATAAAAATATTAATAGTAGTATTGCTATTAAGGTGTAGTATTATCCTCTTAATTTATTAAGAGGATTTTTTATTTTATCATTTTTGTAAATATTATTTTTTCTCGTTCCCTAAACTCATTTCGTCGAAAAAATATTCTCCCACTCAATTTCTTTTGTAATTTTAATTTTCAAAATTTAATCGAAATGAGTAAAAAATTAATTCTTATCATCGTTGGTCTATTCATTCTTCAATATGCTTTGATTTCATATATTGAATTCGAAGTGAAACCAGATGAAATCACAAATAAAAAAATAAGTGAAGTTCAAAATAATTCTGGTAATCTAAATGATGATTACAGTAATAAATTAGATTTAAGGAATAAAAAATTAACAGAAGTTCCAAGTTTTATTTACAAAATTAAGAATATAGAAGAGATAGATTTATCATCTAATCTTTTTGAAACTTTTCCATATGAATTATTACAACTTGAAAATTTGAAAGGAATTAAATTGAATAATAATCAATTAAAGAATCTTGATTTTTCTCAATTTGAAAACTCTAATATTGAATATTTAGAATTAAATCAAAATGCTATTAAATGGATAAAAGGGCTTGAAAAACTTGATAAATTAGTCCGTATTAGCTTGGTACAAAATGAACTAACTGTTATTCCAAACATTAATTCTTCATCATTGCAATCAGTAGCTTTAGGGTATAATAATATTCAAAGATTGAATGGTGAAATAGGCGAGAATGTTCTTCAACTTAGTTTAACACATAATAAAATAAAAAAAATAGATATAGCTATTAGTGAAAAAGAAAAGTTGAGGGTACTTAATTTGCAAGATAATTATGAAATCACTGAATTTCCTTATGATGTCTTACGGTTGATTGAATTGAAAGAATTAAATTTGAACGGATGTAATATTATTTCTATTAATGACAAAGCACTTCCTGCTATGAATCAGTTGGAAAAACTATATTTAAGAAAGAATAAAATTTTAGAATTGAATTTAGGAATAAATGATTTTAAGACATTGAAAGAATTGGATTTATCTGATAATAGATTATCCAAAGTTCGCATTGAAAGTAAAACACTTGAAGCACTATTATTACGTGATAATTCTTTAATCCATGAAAACTTGAGTTTAAAAACAGAGAATCTTTCCGAATTGAATTTATATAATAACTCTTTGTCTGATTTGCCAGAAAGTTCGATTGACGCACTCTATCTTACATACATCAATTTGTATGATAATCTAATGGGAAAAAGTAAAATAGATGAAATTAAAATGCGACTTAATATAAACTAATTATAATTTGATAGGAAAGGTATATTTGTAAAACAACAATTTATATCTTAGTTTTACAGACTTAATTATTCATTTTAATAAACCTGTCGAATTGATTAATTACCCTTATGAAAACTTGATGAAACAACAATATTTTAATTTAACTATTTAAACCCCTAAAACAACTCAATACAAATTTCTAATCCTTTACCTATTATCTTTTAGGGATTCATACTATTGAAAGTTTTATCATTTAATAAGTTTATTCTAATTCATTGTTATTTTTTCCAAATTTTCTTGATTAAAT
>CAZEOC010000320.1:0-1413 GCA_964513525.1 uncultured Saprospiraceae bacterium
TGCTAAATCATTTACTTCTAATGCTCCTTTATAATAGAAAAGTGTATCGGGAATGAAGACTTTTTTGGCGTGATAAGCAGAAACATGACCAGAAGATGCTAAAATTTCCACTTCACCATCTAAGACATTTTGACCATTCGCATTTTTACCAGAAGCATAAAAAACAATTGGTTCATAGCGTTTGAAACTTTCTTGTTTCGCTCGGAAATCATAAGAAATTTCATCTAATTGATAATCTTCATAATTAAAATAGGTTTGCATCAAGCGTTTTTTGCCTTTCCAGAATTCGACTTGATATTGTCTATCTAATTGCAAAGAATCACCCAGCGGAAACTCAAAAATATAATTCCCTTTGGTAGTTGGTTTTATCGTTTTTTCAAATTTGAAGTTTCCATAATTAGTGATTTTTAAGGTCAATTCTCGATTCAATGGTTTACCAATCTCATTGGTTAAATAGGCTTTTACTTTTACCGTATCATTCGGTAAATACTTTGGTTTATTGGTAGTGATATAACCGTAAGTCGGATTTGGAATTGGACGAAATAAATAGGTGAAACTTCGCCATGTATTACCTAATATATACCATGGGTCATGCCATATATTCCAATCTATTATCTTTTCCCATTGCTTTACAAACCAGTTGTCATCATCATCTCGCTCAATTTCATAAAAGGCTAATTTTCCGCCTTTTTTAATAATTAATAAACGAGCATCTCGGAATCGTTTGTGTTCATAATATTGTTTATCGGATTTATATTTCACGGTTTTGCCGTCCAAAGTCACCTTATCCGCTTCAATGAAATTCCCCAAAGAATCAATCAAATGAAATCGCATTTTGCGTTTATCATAAACGGGTACAATTCCAATATCATATTCAGAAATGAACTTATATTGTACATCTTCTCCAACAACTCGCACAACCACATAATGCCCTAAATCATAATCAGGAATCACAAACCGACGAATTGTAGAAATACTATCAATCGGTTGCCCAAAATCTTTAAAAACCTGTAAATCTTTGATAGAACCATTGAAATCAATTTCTACTAATTTCAAAGCTTGTTCATCTGTTAATTGATAAACAAAAGCTTTTTCACTTGATTGTCGATATTCATTTTGGCTAAAAGCAGTAAAACTTAAACTCATTAAGATTAATAGAATAGTCTGTTTCATATTTGGCGATTTTCCTTGATAACGTTTGGTAAAGATAAAATAGTTGGGTGAAAACGACTAATGAACCGTTCACTTCGCACTCTTTACGAATAACGAATGATTCTTTGACGAAAACAAAATAAATATTGAAAATTTAGTTTTTGGCTATTCTTTTATTTATTGAAAAAAAATAATTAATATAGTAATTCTTTGATTGTCAGGTGTTTAGGTGTTTAATTACTAGTTAATTCGGACTAATAC
>CAZEOC010000320.1:1423-5195 GCA_964513525.1 uncultured Saprospiraceae bacterium
TTATTTGTTGAAAAAAATAATTAGTATAGTAATAATTTGATTATCAAGTATTTAGGTATTTTAAATACTAGTCAATTCGGACTAATACTAATTAATTAGTTGTGTTACTAATAAATTAGTAGTAAGTTTGTGTTGTCAATTCTAAAGCAGCAAACTCAAATTGATAAGTGAGCGGATAGAAAAGATATTTTTAATTGCTTTGGAAATTGAATTCAATCCCTAACCCTTTTTCTTAAAAAAGAGGGTTTTTGGGTGAATTTAAATTAATACTTAAATATTGAAATTATGCAAAAATTAGCAAAGCGAGAAGAGCAAATCATGCAGATATTGTGGACAATAGAAAAAGGTTTTATCAAGGAAGTTATTGAAAAATTTCCTGAACCAAAACCGCATTATAATACCATTGCGACTTTAATAAAAGTATTGAAAGATAAAGGGTTTGTAAACCATAAAAAGTATGGAAATACTTATCAATATTTTCCATTGATAACAAAAGAAGATTATCAGCAACATGCTGTCGGAGATATTCTTAATAAATATTTTGATAATTCGTATCAGAAAATGGTTGCTTTTTTTGCGAAAGAAGAGAAGATTAGTGAAAACGAATTGGAAGAGATTATTAAAATGATAAAAAAATAATTTATCAAAAACGCCAACTTGTTATTTTATTTATTTACTCAAAAAATAATATTATGCCATACATCATTCATACCGCAATATTGCTTTCTGCTTGTTACTTATTGTATCAATTCTTTTTGAAAAGCGAGACTTTTTTTGGCTTAAATCGTTGGATTTTAATGATTTGTATTATTTCAGCTTTTATTATTCCGACATTAGAAATTCCAGAATCTTGGTCATTGAGAAAAGTAAATCAGACGCAGCAACAAAGGGAAAAATCTATTCCTAATTTGTCAATTATTGCAGATAATTCGATGGAAAATACTGTCGAAAATGATAATATTCAAACATCAACTAAAAAAACGGAGGCTTTGCCTTTGACTGAAAACGAAACAAAGAAAACGACAACAATTCCTATTATTACAGAAAAAAAGACGAATGAATCCATGTTTAAAAGGGTCAATTGGAAATTGACTTTACAATATATTTATGGAATTGGTTTAGCCATTTTTGGTCTAAATTTTTTAATTCAATTCTTGTCTTTAATTCTAATGATTATTAAAAATCCGAGTATTAAAGATGGTGATTTTAGAATTATAGAAATGAGTGCGGACAAAGCACCTTATTCATTTATGAATAATATTTTTATTAACCCAACGAAGTATGATTGGGAAACTTATACACAAATATTGGAACACGAAAAAATTCATGTTAAAGAACGACACACTTTGGATATTCTTTTTGCAGAATTCGTAATTATTTTCCAATGGTTTAATCCTTTTGCTTGGCAAATCCGAAAAGTGATAGAGCGGAATTTAGAGTTTTTGACGGATAGTAAAATGCTGCAAAACGGAACAGATAGAGCAACTTATCAATTGAATTTATTAAAAATATCGGCACCAGATTATCCGCTGAACATCACAACAAATTATAATCAATCATTTTTAAAAACGAGAATTATGATGATGGAAGCTAAAAAATCGTCGATGCGTTCGGCTTGGAAGTATTTACTTCTTTTGCCAATTTTTGGAGTATCAATTATTACATTGAATGCCGTAAAACCTGATTTAAAAAAATCAGAAAAACAAGCTATTACAAGAGTTACAGATGAAATTGAAAATCATGATGATTTTGGAATTCCGACAGTAGGAGAGTTTGAAGCTAAGAAAAATGGCAATTTAGTTTGTGTTGATTTCTTGGCGGATGTAAGCGAAGAAGAAGGCGAAAACATGACTTGGAGTTATAAGAAATGTTTTAAGCAAATGTCGTTTTTGAGTTTACCGACAGAGGAAAGTACATTTGAAATTACACGAGATGCAGGAACATTAGTATTTACAGGAAGTTTTGAAGAGAAAATTGGAACAGGAACTTATGAGTTTAAATTAAGTGAGCAGTTTAGAGATGCAATTGTACAATTTGGTGAAGAAACGGATGTAACGCCTGATAAGTTATTCTTATACTTTTTGAATAATACTAATTTGGAATATATCAACTATGTGAAAGCCCAAAATTATGAAGATTTTAGCTTAGAAGAAATGGCTGGTTTATCCATATTTGGTGTAAGTTTTAAGGAATTTAAAGCTTTAAATACAGACTTGAAAGATATAGGATATAATGAATTACGCTTAGAAGAAATCCAAGAATTGAATATACATAATGTATCTACGGATTACATTAAGACGATGAATTCTAAACTGAATCGTCAATTAGATATTCCTGAAATTGTCAATGCGAAGATTCATAATGTGAATGCGACTTATATTAAAGAGTTGGAAGCTGCGGGTTTCAAAGATTTAGATTTTGAAACAGTAACAGCGTTTTCTATTCACAATATCAGTATGGAATATGTCAAATCGTTGGAAAATACTGGTTTGGATTTGGAGACAGAACAAATTGTAGCTGCAGCAATTCATAATGTACAACCAGAATATATTAAGCAGTTTCAAGATATAGGATTAGAGAATTTTGATTTTGAAGATGTGATTGGTTTTGCGACTCATAATATTAAAATCGAATATATTCAATCTTTACAAGCGGCTGGTTTGGGCGATTTGGACGGAGATGATTTTATTGCTGCTGCGATTCATAATGTGAATCCACAATTAATTAAAAAGTATCAAGCGGCGAATCTGAAAGATTTAGATTTTGAAGACATTGTTGCTTTTGCAGCACATAATATTGAGGTAGAATATATTCAATCTTTACAAGCAGCTAATTTAGGTGATATTGATAATGATGATTTAGTAGGTGCAGCGATTCATCGAGTTGACCCGCAATTGATTAAAAAATATCAAGCCTTAAATTTAGAAGATTTGGATTTTGATGATATTCTTGGTTTTGCCATTCATAATGTAGATGTTGCTTATATCAAATCATTACAAAATGCAGGTTTAGGGAATTTGGAAGCTGATGAAGTTGTAGAAGCAGCGATTCATAATGTCAATCCTGAAACAATTAAAAAATATCAATCTGCGAATCTAAAAGGTTTAGACTTTGAAGACATTATTCAATTTTCGATACATAATGTTGAGTTGGATTATATTGAATCACTTAGAAATGCAGGAATAAAAAATTTAGAAGCTGAAGATATTATTCAAGCGGCAATTCATAATGTTTCTGCAAGTACAATCAAGAAGTTTCAAAATTCAGATTTAGACAATTTAGATTTTGAAGATATTATTCAATTTTCAATGCATAATGTTGATTTAGCATATATTAAAGCTATCAAGAATAGTACTTTAGAAATAGATTCGGAAGATATTGTTGGCGCT
The DNA here is from genome assembly GCA_964513525.1 of uncultured Saprospiraceae bacterium. Lineage (GTDB taxonomy): Bacteria > Bacteroidota > Bacteroidia > Chitinophagales > Saprospiraceae > CAWVWD01. The sequence continues at coordinate 4,813 of CAZEOC010000320.1, forward strand.
AAAATTCACGGTGTAACACTTGATTTTATAAAAGAGATACAGCAATTAAATTTTGAGAACTTGACTTTAAATGAAGTGCTTCAAGCAAAAATTCATGATGTTGATGCGAATTACATTAAAGAAAGACGTAAGGAAGGATTTGAAGGCGAAGAATTGAGTGACTTTATTGATTTGAAAATTGGAATGGAATAAATTGAGGTTATATTAATAAGTGAAAAAAGCATTATTTTCAATTGATATATTTGAGAATAATGCTTTTTTAGATTGTAAAGGTGATTAATTTAATGGTAATGAAATAGTGAAAATACTCCCTTTTTCCATTTCGCTTTCAATCAATATATCTCCATTTAATTTAGACGTACAAAGTTTTACAATTGCCAATC
>CAZEOC010000321.1:0-5191 GCA_964513525.1 uncultured Saprospiraceae bacterium
CAGTTTCACAAGTACAGTTAGAAACGCAAAAAGTCGTTGCTGCAAAAGCAGAAAAAGATGTTCAACGGTTTAATAATTTAAAAAGTGATGGAGCAGTTGCAGACTTGACTTTTGAGAATCAAAAATTGAATTTGACACAAGTAAAAAGCGGTGTACAAGCGAATGAATTAGGATTGAAAGGAATGGACATTGCAATGGAAATTACAAATGAGCAAATTAGTAAAACAGTTATCAAAGCACCGATTAGTGGTTATTTAACCATGAAGAATTTTGAAGTCGGTACTATCGCTGCACCGAATATGCCTTTAGGAATGATTACCGATGTTAGTAATTTGAAAATGGTGGCAATGGTAACAGAAAAGGAAGTTGTCAGGTTTCGTACAGGGCAAACGGTAGAAGTTTCAGCTGATGTATTTCCAACTAAAACCTTTACTGGGAAAATTATGCAAATAGCGACCAAAGGCGACCAAAATCATAATTTCAAAGTAGAAGTATTAATACAAAATAACAATAAAAATTACCCTTTGAGAGCAGGAATGTACGGCACATTGACAGCTCAAACCGCAACGACAGAAAATGCGATTTTCTTACCGAATTCGATTTTATTAGGGAATAGTAAACAAGCACAAGTTTATGTTATCAACAATGGAAAAGCCATTTTGAAAAACGTTACAACTGGCGGTTCTATCGGTGATAGAATTGAGATTACTTCGGGTTTGAAAGTAGGAGAAAAGGTCATCAAAACAGGTATTAATAATTTGAATAATGGAATTACGGTAAAAGTGGTAAAATAAGTGTTGTTAATTTCAGGTATCAGACACCTCGGAGGTGTCCGATACCTCACAAAATAAAAATATAAAAAAATGTCTTTAACAGGTTTAGCTATAAAACGCCCATCTTTTGTGGTTGTGGTGTTTACGATAATTGCAATTTTTGGTATCATTAGTTATAATAGTTTGAACTATGAATTATTACCAAAATTTAGCGTTCCAACGTTAACGGTTGTAACGATGTATCCTGGTGCTTCACCAGGTGAGGTGGAAAGTCAGGTGACTAAAAAAGTAGAAGATAATCTTTCAACACTTGAAAATATTAAGCGAGTGCGTTCTACTTCTTATGAAAATCTGAGTGTTGTAATTTTAGAAATGAATTCGGGAACAGATGTAGATGATGCTTTATCAACTGCACAACGAGAACTCAATAAAGTGACACCTTTGTTACCTGATAATGCGAAAACGCCAACGGTTTCAAAAATGTCAACGGATGATTTTCCGATTTTACAATATAGTTTATCTTCTAATTTTAATTCTAATACTGCATTTTATCAATTTGTAGAAGATAAAATAGTACCGTCTTTATCGTCGATTGAAGGTGTCGCTTCGATAGAGTTAGTTGGTGGCGAAGAACGAGCAATTCGAGTGAAAGTTGATGAAGATAAATTGAAAGCTCAAAATTTATCTTTATTAATGGTGACACAAGCAATTGGTCAAAATAATATGGATTTTCCAACAGGAAAAGTGGAAAATGAAGGGACAAGTTTACGAGTAAGATTAGCAGGAAAATACGATTCTGTAGAATCATTAGAAGAATTGGTGTTGTTTCGTTCTCCAACAGGAACAAGTGTAAAATTGAAAGATGTAGCGGTTGTAATTGATAGTAAAAAAGATACAGAAACAATAAGTCGGATTAATGGACAAGCTGCGATTGGATTAAATGTAAAAAAACAAGGAGATGCGAATGCCGTTGCTGTTGCCGAATTGGTTAAGGAAAAAACGACAGCATTAGAAGCTCAATATGCGGATAAGACATTCGATATGTCTTTAGATTTGGACAGTACGGAGTTTACAATTGCAGCAGCAGATGCAGTGAAACATGATTTGATGATTGCAATATTTTTAGTTGCATTTGTGATTTTAATTTTCTTACATAGTTTGCGTGATTCCGTGATTGTGATGTTGGCGATTCCTTGTTCCTTTTTAGGAACTTTGATTGCGATGTACCTTCTGGGTTATACTTTTAATCTATTGACTTTATTGGCGTTGACGCTCGTTGTTGGTATTTTAGTGGATGATTCTATTGTTGTTTTGGAGAATATTCATCGACATTTAGCAATGGGAAAAGATAAGAAAACAGCGGCTTTAGAAGGACGTAATGAAATCGGTTTTACAGCGGTTGCGATTACCTTAGTAGATGTTGTAGTATTCTTACCTTTAGCTTTGACGAATGCAGGAATCGTATCAGCGATTTTGACACAGTTTTCTTGGGTAATTGTAATTTCTACCTTATTGAGTTTATTTGTTTCCTTTACGGTAACGCCACTTTTGGCTTCTCGAATTGCGACACTTCCCGACTTAAGTAAAAAAGGTTTTGGAAATATGATTTTCCGCTGGACAGAAAAACAAATTCAGAGTTTAACTAATTGGTATGTTCGTCAATTAGATTGGGTTTTGAGACATAAACGAATTACAGTTTTTGCAATCTTCGGTTTATTTGTCGGTTCGATGATGTTGGTAACTCAAGGTTTTATTGGTTCTACATTTATCGAAAGAGGAGATAGAGGAGAAGTTGTTTTTTATATCGAAACAGAAAAATCAAGCACTTTAGAACATACGGACAAAGTAACCAAAAAAGTAGAAGCTGCTTTGAGTGAAATGTCGGAAGTAGAGAAAGTGATTACGAATGTCGGTGTAAGCGGCGGCGGACGAGAAGCTGGTGGTTTGAATAGTTATAAATCGCAAATTACGCTGAAATTAAATCCTGAAAGTCAAATTTCTGATGCCGATTTTGTAGCGAAAGCAAAAGCGAAAGTTGGCGAAATGGCAGGCGTAAAAATCAACGATGCTTTAATTGGAATTACAGGACAAGCGGATAACAGTCCGATTCAGATTATTGTGAGTTCTAATGACCAAGAAAAAGCCGTGAAATATGCGATGGAAGTCAAAGGAATTGTTCAGAATTTGGCAGGAACATCGAATACAAAAATGAGTGTAGAAGGTGGTGTACCTGAAGTGAAAGTGACAATGGATAAAGAGAAAATGGCAACTTTAGGTTTGAATGTCGCAACAGTTGGCGGAACGATGTCAAACGCTTATAGTGGAAATGATGATAGTAAATTCAGTGCAGATGGAACGGAATATGACATTGTGGTACAATTGAATGATTTTGACCGCAAAAATCCAGATAATGTAAAATCGATTACTTTTATTAATAATAAAGGACAATTGGTTCGATTAGACCAATTTGCAGATATTACGGCAAGTATTGGTCCTTCACAATTACAACGAACAGATAGAATTAGTTCGGCAACAGTTCAAGCGAATTTGATTGGCAGACAAATTGGAGAAGTTGCTCCTGAAATAGATGAAGCAATCGCAGCAGCTGATTTTCCGAAGGATGTAAATGTCATGTGGATAGGTGAAAATGCAGACCAAGGCGAAGCATTCGGTGCGATTGGCGGAGCATTTGGATTGAGTTTGGTTTTGATTTATTTACTAATGGTGCTTTTATACGATAATTATGTTTATCCGTTTGTCGTCTTGTTTTCTATTCCAATGGCATTAATCGGAGCATTTTTAGCCTTGGCTTTAGCCAAAAGTTCATTGAGTATTTTCACCATGATGGGCTTAGTCGTGATGATGGGTTTGGTTTGTAAAAATGCAATTTTGATTGTCGATTTTGCCAATATTTCGAGAGCAGAAGGAAAATCTACTTTTGAAGCCTTGATTCAAGCAGGACAAGAACGTTTACGACCAATTATGATGACAACGATTTCTATGGTTTTAGGATTGTTACCCGTAGCAGTTGCAACAGGTGCAGGTGCAGCTTGGAAAAATGGTTTAGGTTGGGCATTGGTTGGCGGTTTGACGAGTTCGATGTGTTTAACGATTTTTATCGTTCCTGCGGTTTATATGATAGTTGAAGAAGTGAAAGAAAAGATAAATAATTGGCGGAAGCCAAAAGGAGAAAAGACGGAACAAGAAGAAGAATTGGTTTTTGTTTAAATGAGTTGGTTAGGTATCAGACACCTTGAAGGTGTCCGATACCTTTTTGTTAATTATTCTTCCTCCATTGCTCCAAAAAATAATCCTGCAATATCTGATGTCGAAATCGCCATTGTCCACCATCTTGTTCTAAAATTCTTGCTTTTGTGGCATAGGTGAAGAAACTGACCCAACGGAGTGGGAGTTTTTGTTCCTTGAATAAGGCATACCTTAATTTAAGATGTGTAATTAATGGAGAACTTGTGAGAGATATTATGCTTACAAAAGTTAAAATAATTATGATGGGAAGGATATAATTTCTGGGTTCATTCCAAAAACAATAACCAAGAAATAAAGGTATTCCGAAGAATAGTACATTTGAAAATAAATTAGGTATTCGCAATAATTTTTGATAAGGTCTATTAGTTAAAAACCATAGAGTTTTACTTTCTGTCATCGCTATAACAAGACCATTGACGAAACCATAAGTTATAATTATATAAATCAAATTTAAATTACCATGACTTGGAAAACCTTTCTCTTTAAAAAGATTAGAAAATAAGGCAATTAGAAAATTACCATATATTGCCACAAGTGAAATTCCTAACATTGAAAATATTCCAATAAGCCATGTTTCTTTATCTTTGATATATTTCAAATTAATTCTACTTTTCGATATTGTATTGGGAAAATCAAGTCGTAATTTTTTATTTGTAATCAATTTTCGATTACCAAAAAGTAATATTGAAATTCTAAAAGTAACTTCTAATAATTCAATTTTGTTAAGATTTGTTATGTATAAAATATAAGATACAAACCCCAAATAATGACGAGTTCTCTCCACTGAATAACCATGTTTATTCTTTGTATTCGTCAACTTCTTATCCAAAAAAACTTCCACCAAATACCGTTCTAAATTTTCCTGTTTATCAGGTAAATCATGCTGTTCCGTTCTTTTACCAAAAATATCTAAAGCAATATTATAATAAAAAGGCGTACATAAAACCGTTTCTAAAGTTGGATGAGTTTTGAGTAAATATAACAAATTGTTAGCAGCGTTTTCGTCGTTGTTTCGTAGGTTTTGTTTGCCTTTCAAAGCATTGATGAAAGTTTGCCGAATTTGTTTTGGTGTTAATGGATTGATTAGAATTTCAGCTTTTATTGGTGCATCAATTGCAGTTTTAAATTCATTAATACGAGAACAAATAACT
>CAZEOC010000322.1:0-5144 GCA_964513525.1 uncultured Saprospiraceae bacterium
GGTCATACTTCCGAAAAATACATCTTCATCAGCAGTTGCAGCCGCATTGTGCCAATTATCCATTAATTCGTTGATTGCAATTTCTGGCTTTACTTTACAATCTTCTTTTCTTCTTGTATCCGTAATTCCCAATATTTTCCAACCATCTTTAGATTTGAATAATTCAAAAGCATTTACGCCACAGTGCAATAAATTACTATCTAAATAGAAAGAGTATTCCGTCCAAGCTGTTGCTAAATTTCCATCAATTTTGATGTCATAACTCCAAATTTGCTCATCATAAACACCTTCATGTGGCGTACCAACAGAAGTAATGAATTTATCCATTTTTCCACTATGTACTTTTGGAATTCCTTCTTTATTTAGATAAACAGTTTTTAAAGTTGCCGACGGATAAACAATTGCTTTAACCTTACTACTATCAACCGTTCTCATTCCATCAAACAACTGATTTATTACTGATTTAATCGCTAATTCTTCGTTAACTTTTTCTTGAGAAAAAGCAGTAAAACTTATTAGACAAATAATAAATAAACAAATAAAATTTTTCATATATAAAGATTATAGTTTATGATTTAAAAAAGCCAAAGAAACCCTTTTTCTTAGATTTTTTCTTGTCCATAGCTGCTTGATTTTCTCGAGTTTCTTCTAAAGAATCTTCAATCTTAGCCAACATCAAATCTTTCCATTCTTGATTCTCTGGATTATCATCCGTTTTAGCTATTTCATAAGCTTTTTCGTAACATTCAATAGCATTTGGAAAATCATCTTTAAACTTCACATATAAATTGGCTAATTGAAAATAATTATCCGATTGATATTCTATATCGCCATGTATTTCAATAATCGGAATTGCTTTATGATAATATTCGATTGCTTTATCGTATTCATTCATTTTCAATAATACAGCAATGACATACAAATATGTTTTACTCAGTTCCTCTGAATCTTCTTCTTGTAATTCAGATGCATAATGGTAATTTAACAAAGCTGTTTTCCATTCTTGCCTTGCAGTATATAACTGTGCTAATTGCAAATGCAAAAACTCCTGTTTATCGAGTTCTTCGTCTTCGCCAAAAATCTCTAAAGCCGATTCAAAACAATCTACTGCTTCATCAAAATTTTGAACTTCCATATACATAAGTCCTAAATTATAATATGGAACTGCACTATCTATTTCGTTTTCTTCATTTTTTTCAATCGCAGCTTCATTCAATTCTATCGCCGTTTCAAAATCTTCTTGAATCGCAGCAACATTCGCTAAATCACTCAATAATTTAGCTTCTAACTCCACATCTGCTCCATCTTTAGACAAATCCAATCCTTTACCAAATTCATCTTTTGCAACTTCGTAATCTTTGTTTGTAAACGCCAAAACACCTAAACGACGATGTAAAACTGCCGTTTCTTCATTACTTAAGTTTAACTCCGCAACTTTGTTTTTAATATATTCCAAACCTTCAACTGCAACAGGATATTGACGCAAATCAAAAGCTAAATCAATTAATTCTTCATAAGATTTATGAATCAAATTAACATCTTCTTGTTCAATCGCATTCGTTACTTTTCCTTGCAAGTCTTGCAAACTCTCTTTTTGTTCTTCCGTTAGTTCTGGAGGTGTAAATACTGTTGCGTCTATTTTTGACATATTTTTTTGTTTTTTCTATCAATCTATGGCTACAAATCTATTAATAAAAAATAGCTTTACCAATTCACATAATGTGAATGATAAAGCTATTTTTCACTTTATTAATTACAAGTTCTTTTAAATTATCGGAACGACAACACCAATTTTAAACTTTAAAAAAGTATCCCAATTCACGACATTTTTAGTCTTATATAATAAATCCGTCCCCGAATCTATAGAAAAATTTAAATCACTGAAAGCTGCACCCATTTCAAAACCAACATTATACATTACATTAGCAGCAATAATCCCTTGATGTCCATAAGCGAAAGAAAGTCCATAAGCAGTTCTATCTAAAACCGTTATTGGCTCAACAGCACCTGTGTGATCAATAATTTCAGTTTCATAATCCAACATGAACATTCTATATTGAGTATAGAAACCGATTGGTGCAATTCCACCTTTCAAACTATGAAAGTTTTTTAATCGAAATCCTAATTCACGCATACTCAAATTTGCACTTAAGTCATCTAACTCAATAGCTACTCCACTACGAGCCAAGCTGTAATCTAAGCCAAGAGAAACGCCTCGATTTAGAATATAATCCGCATTAAAATTATGCTTAGTATTAATTATATCTCCAAATGAATATCCACTTTGAGTTTCTGTTTTATAAGCTTCCCCATATACATTAAAAGAAAAATTCGCATCATATCCAATCGTTAATTTTTTGCCTAAAAGTCCAGGAGCTTGAGCATTAATTTCATTAATGGATAACAATAATATTAAACTCAATAAACTATATATTTTAATAAACTTCATCATTTTTTCTAAATTGATTTTTAATAAAAATTGTTACTTCTTAGGTTTACGTTTCATCTGTAACATCGACCAATAAATATTTTGTTGAATGATAATATCTTTGTCTTTGTAAGGTGCTAAGTTCGCACTTGTCATGATTCGTTCATTCTGTCGAACATCAAAAACTAAACTAAAGTGTAGCGCTTCATAGTTTGAGGATAATAAAAACTTTCCAGCTGCTGGAGGCCAAATTATCAAATAAGCAGAAGCAACTAATTTGGTAATAAAAAAGGTTTGATTTCTATAAGAAATTGCTCCAGAATAAACAAAATTATCAGTTCCATATTTATCCGCAATTGCGATAGCTTCATCATAATTACTATTTATCATGTACATATCATGAGTAAGAATTTCTTCAAACCATTCATTCATAATAGTTATATCCTGATAATCATCTGCTGATGCTTTCTTTGATAGATTGTTAACATCTAAAACCTTTGTCTTCAAATCTAATTTTTTTCCATTATCTTCTATCCAACCTTCAAATTCCGCTTGTTTTTCTTCAATTTTCAAATATTGATATGGCACATCTTTGCGTTCATCAATACTAATATAAGTTGGATTAATATATACTACTTTGTCTAATCCTAATGATTTTCCTTTTCGAGCATTTTGTTTAATCTCTTTTTTACGAGCTTTAATTCCTTTTCGAGATTCATTAAACGCCTTATTATCAGCGAACTTCTTACGGTATTCTTCTCCCTTTTCTAACCATTTTATTATTGTCTCATTTTCGATTAATTTTCCAAAACCATATTTATCAAAACTCACATCATCTGGAGGCAAATCAGTTGGTCGTTCTTTCTTAAAGAATTCTTTTGGTTTTTCAATTTGATAAATTGCCACATCTTCAACCATATCTTTTGCCATCAACTTTAAGCCTTTAGAGTCTGGAAACTCTTGATGGATTTTCCAACAATAAACCGCTGCTAAAACACTCAACTCTGTTGCTTCCATTTTTTCAAATAAATGATAAGCTTGTTGAATTTCACCTTGATAATTTTCAAAACCATAAGGCATTACTTCATCATAGCGTTCAGCATTTTTATATTGTGCCAAACCATAAAGAGATTTTGCCAATGTTTTTCTTAAGAATTGATTATTAGGAAAATCTTTTAATAAGGCATATGTATGATATATCGAAGAAGTATAACGTTGAGATTGTAACGTGATTTGGCATATTTCAAAACGTGCAATTTGTTGTACATTTTTAAAATCCGATTCAGAAACGATAAATAAAGATTTCCCATTATTAGTCTTTCCACTTATTGCTTGTAACATTTCAGAACGACGTTCTCGAACACTTGGATGAGTACTTTCAGATTCTTCATCTTCTTCCTCTACAACAATTTCTTTGATTTCTTTTAACTGATAAATTTCTGGAAATTGAATATCTGGAGTTTCCAAAAATTTCATTTTAAAAACTACATTCGTATAAGGAACATGTGATTTACCTAAAATATCGAAAACCCCTCGAAGAGTTTCCGTACTATATTTTGACTTTAAAAATATATCTAAACCATTTTTATCGGCTTCTGTCTCTAATGATTTTGAATAATTATTTTTGTCTAATAATCTTTCATAACTTTTGGAACGACGATAACTACTTTCCCGCTCAATTTTAGCATATTCAACATAAGTTTGAATATTATGCTGCTCTTGATAGTGTACAATTTCGTGAGCTAAAACAAAGGCTAATTGTGCTTCATCTTCTAAACGAGCTAATAATCCAATATTAATAAAAATCGCTCCTCTATCAGTTGCAAATGCATTTACAGCTGAAGATTTAATAACGTAGAATTCTAATTCCTTTCTTAAGTCGGGCTGATTTTCTAATAAATTATCCGCTACTTTATTGACATATTTACTCAAAGGATCATTGAATAAAACTCGACCACTTCTCATCATTTCATCAATTACAAAATTATTTTGTAAATAGAATTTGTCTTTATCCTTTCGAGTTTTTCTTTTTTCACCACGATCAATTGATTCTTTATCTTTTTCATACTTTTCTGAAGAAGTCGTCAATATAGATTTTGGAATTTCACCTTCTGGACGCAAAGGCGTATAATCATTATTAAAATCTTGCGCATTTATACAATCTACTACTAACAATAATAGTATTATTAAAATAGTATTTCTCATATATTTTTTGATTTATTGTTTTGAGGATTTTATTTTAATTCATGGATACAACTATTCCAACTTGAGTTACTATAATCTGTAAATGTCAAACGGTCTTCCGTTACAGAAATCACATTAAAGGTGTAATAATCAGCTTCAATCGTGAATAACATTTTACGATAATTAGAAGCTGTATACCAATTTATATAATTAGTTTCCGTTGTGAATACCAGATTATCGTTAGTGTCATATTGCAAAAAAGTTCGTTCTACAATACCAGTAAAATCTGAATTAAAAATCAAATTATAACTAATAGAATTTTCTGAACACGGCTCACTAACTTGTTCCCAAGATTTCCCTATTAATAAATCAATTTGTTCTTGTACTAATTCATCATATGTTGGTTCACATGAACTAAAAATGGAAATAGAAAAAACCAACAAGAAAATTGGTCGAATTAATAATTTCATCAAGCATGGTTTGGGTCGAACGTATTAATTAAATCAAGAAAATTTAAAAAAAAATAACAATG
>CAZEOC010000323.1:0-5137 GCA_964513525.1 uncultured Saprospiraceae bacterium
CATCTCGAAAACCGAAGGAAGTTCCTGTTTTCCATGCGATTCTTTTCTTACTTTGGAATATTTCCCAAGAACCATCAGCATCAGGTCGCTCAACTTCTAACATGGCTTCAAAGGCAGCAAAAATCCCTGCTGCACTTAATTTGATAGGCGATTCTACTAAATCTTTTTCTGCTGTTTTCGGGATTTCTGTATTTAATAAATAATGTGCCGTTCTAAAATCTGTTGGATTATATAACCCATTATTTTGATAAAAATGATTAAGCGTTCTGCCCATACTACCATAAATACTGGTCAATTCCCAAAGATTGCCTTCTGCTCCGCCAAGTATCAAAGGCAAACCGTAATGTGTCGCATTTTTTTGGATAGTTGTCATGCCTAATCGTTGCAAATTAAAATGGAATTTTTCTAATCCATACCATTGCAACATTCTAATTAATGGCACATTCAAAGAACGAGAAACGGCTTGTTTTGCTGGAATCGCTCCATCATAAGCTTGATTAAAATTTTCGGGCTTATAATCCGCTAATTGTGTTGGAATATCTGGTACTAAAGTCGTCGGCATTATCTTTCCTTCGTCCAACATCATCGCATACAAAAATGGCTTCAAAATACTGCCTGTACTTCGAGGCGAAGTAATAATATCAACAGATTGTCCATGTTTTTCTTGTCGATTTTCAAAACCAACATTGCCTAAATAAGCAACCGTTTCACCAGTTTCGGTATCAATGACTAATGCCGCCATATTATGAATTCCGTTTCCTAATAATTCTTGATGATGTCGGGCAGCAATCGCATTGACTTGTTGTTGAATATTTCTATTTATTGTTGTCTTAATTCTCGTGATTGAATTGTCTTTTCCATCAAAATCATAAGCAAAAGCTCTATTTAATAAATGCGGCGCTAACTGTGGTAAAGGAAGCGGATTATCTGGAATCGGTTCTGTTTTCGCCAATTGACAAGTCATTTCATCAATCGACCCATTTTTTAATAATTTATCTAATAATCGGTTTCGTTTCGCCATTAATGCCGCTCGATTTCTACCTGGATGAATCAATGCGGGCGCATTTGGCAAAACCGCCAAAGTCGCCGCTTCACTCCAAGACAAGAGTTCTGCTGATTTACCAAAATATCGCCATGATGCCGCATCTATTCCCACAACATTTCCACCAAAAGGTGCATGAGAAGCATACAATTTTAGAATTGATGATTTTTTATAACCAACTTCTAAGCGAGTCGCCAAAATAGCTTCGATTACCTTCTGCCATATATTCCGACTTTTCCCCTTTCTCGATAAGCGAATGACTTGCATCGTAATTGTGCTTCCGCCACTTTCAATTTTACCTGCTTTTATATTTTGCACAATTGCTCGAACAATTCCGACTGGGTCAATTCCGATATGATACCAGAATCGTTTATCTTCAAAAGTGACAATTGCAGTTGCAAATTTATCTGGCACATTTTCGGTTTCGGGAAAACGCCATTGTCCATCTTTCGCTATTCTTGCACCTAATAATTCTCCATTCTTATCTTCTAATACATAACTTGTTGGGTCATTGAATAATGGATTTGGTAAGATTTGCCAATAGATTATTAATAAAATAAATATGGTAAGTATAGATTTTTTTCTGTGTGTTTTGAAGAGGAGAACACTGATATGACGGATTTTGCGGATAAAACGGATTTTTAAATTATTTAATAATTTGAAAATAGATGAAATTAGTTTGAATCCTTTGAATTCATTAAATCTATGTGCGTCCTTTTTTATCATTAGTGAAAATTCTTCTCTCGAAAATCGGTTCTTGTCCAAAACTCAATACTAAACCCACTTCTATATCTGTCGCTTTAAGGTAATTAAATAATTGTAATAAATGAGCTGCAACTATTGGAGTTGATTTTAATTCTAAAATTACATTATCATTGACAACCAAATCAGCTATATAAAAACCAACTCTTTGTCCTTTATAAAATACTTCAATTTTCTTTTGACTTTCTACTTTCAAATTAGCATTTTCTAATTCTATTGATAATGCTCTTTCATAAACTTTCTCTAAAAATCCAAAACCTAATTCGTTATAAACATTATAAAAGCATCGAATAATTTTTTCTGTTAAGTCTTTATGTAGAAGTTCCATTATTTATATTTACTGGGCAATATTAATTAAACGGATTCTTATGATATAAAAATCCGTTTAATCTGTAAAATCAGCTAAATCCGTGTTCTCCGCTTAATTAAATCCTATCCGTATATTCATCCATTTCATGTTCAGGATTTTCCAAATTCGTATAATTTCCATTTTTCTCCATAGAGAAATCCATATCATCTTCTGCTGGAATATCACGAGTTGGCTTATAAACATCCTCAACTACATCATCTGCTAAATTCTCTAAACGTTTGTTTAAGTCTTTTTTAGATAAATCTTTATAAACTATTTCAGATTGAATTTTAGTAATTTCTCTGGCTAAATTATTACGTTCTGCAGTTAGTTTTTGGATAGAAGCTGCTTCCATTTTTTTCAATTCGTAATCTAATTTATCTTCAGTTTTCTGACGAATTACGCCTTCTAAAACATAAACCATACGATTCAAAATCTTATAAACTAAAAGTCCACCAAATCCACCTAAAAGAGAAACGGTAACTTTTCTACTCATTATCCAACTAATATCAGAACCTTCTCCTACATCAAAAACAACAAATTCAGATAAAATCACACCAGCGATTAAACCCATTGCAATTTCTATCCAATATGAAGCTTCATAAGTTGGATTGTAAGTATAATCCGTCACATAAGTTCTCGCCCTGAAAAGTGCATTGAAACTTGCTCCTAATCCTGCTGCTGCTAATAAAAAGCCAACATTAAAAATTAGTTTCATTCCATGAAAATCAAACAAACTTGAACTTTGACCCGTAATTTCTACCAAAGGACTTGTTGCAAAACCAATAATCGCAACCAATGAAAGAAAAGCAACTGCCAACAATCGACGAATCAAAGGAACAGAACCGAATACTTGCCAACGTCCATTTTTTACACTTTCATATTGATACAATAATAAAGTTTGTGGACGTGCTGGAGCAACAATTCTAACTAATGTATTGTGTACATGTGCTAACGTATGTATATCATCACGAGATAACAAAAATGGTAAAGAATCACTCATCCATTCATTGCTCATGATTTTCAATCCGCTTAATTCGGGAACTTTAGATTTCACACTATCAAAATCTGTAAATAAAGTTGGTGGAATTTGCTTACCATTACTCATTGCATGTTTCAACATTGCATCACATTCTCTATATAATAATTCTTCTGATGAAAGTGGGTGAAATTTAGCATCTGACTTCATAATCACTTGTTTTTATTTTTTATACCTTGCTCTTGTTTTTTTTGAGGTAAAACAATTCAGTAATTACTTTTACCTCAAACCAAATCTTTTGAATGTATATTTGATAATTTATAAATAGCAATATCGTAAAATTTTATGAATGAAGTATAAAAAATATTAACTTTCCTATAAATAAGTGGTAGACTTATCTTATTGCTCAAATTCCAACAATTTTTTTCTTTAATATTGAAGTATTATAAATCGAAATAATCTGAAATGACCACAAAATTAAAATTCATTATCTTACTATTATTCTTGGTTCAAGGAGTTGTAATTTTTTGGAGTTATACGGATAATAAAAAGGCAGAAAACATTGCTTTATTACCTTATAAATCTTATTTAGAAAATCCTTCAGAAGTAACCAAAATAGACATAAGCAATCAAAATTTAGATGATATATATATTGATTTATCGCAATTTGAGAATTTAGAATACCTAAATTTATCTGATAATCAATTCAAATCCATTCCAGAAGAAATATTTGATTTACCGAAGTTAAAAACACTCTTATTAGCTGGTAATGAATTATATCTTCCAAACAAAATGGAATTTCCGATTAATAGAAATATAGAAAAATTAGATTTGAGTAGAAATCATTTATATAAAATTTTAGACAATACTTTTATCTCTCATTTACAAGGTCTAAAATATTTAAACTTAAGTGAAAATGGATTAGAGAAAGTACCAAATCTTACAAATTCTAAAATTGATACGCTTTTACTCCATGATAATTCAATCAATATTGATAATACGCTTCAATATCTTTTACCTATAAAACAAATGAAATATTTAGGTTTAAGTAATAATAACATAAATCGTCAAGCACATAATAGCACTCGTCTTCTAAAACTAAATGCAGAATCAGTTGATTTATCTTATAATTTTTTGGAATTTCCTTTTAACTTATTTGATGCAAACTATAATCCTAACTTAAAGACGATTAATCTATCAAATTGTCGATTTATTAATATTGAAACTGCGATTGCTGAAAATAATATTGAATCAATGGATTTTAGCAATTCAAATATTGACCTTAGCGATACTTTATTATTAAATTCAAAAAAATTAAAATACTTAAATTTAGGAAAGGTTCCATTCTATAATTTAGCTTTTCTAAGTTTGAGTTTAGAATATTTGAGCATTGATTTAGAAAAAGAAAAGTTTATGATATTACCTAATTTAAAAGTTTTAAGTATTAATGGTGATATTAGTGCAACTTTGGATTTCTATTCAACTTATGGAGAAAAGTCTGATTTATTAAATGACTTAAATCTTCCTAAATTAGAGAAAATTATTATTAGAAATTATCAAGATAATGGCTTAAAAGAAATCTTAAAAACCACTTTTCCTAATATTGAGATTGAAATTGAATAATTTTTAATAGACTAAAATGTAGAACAGATTGATTAGTGAAGTGTAAAGAATAAAAATTAGAATAAAATCAAAAAAATGACTATCAAATATTACGATAATTATCAACCTGCTTTGATAGAAGGGAAATATGAAATCAAAGTCAAACAAGATTTGATTGGAGATGATTTGAACAAAAGTTTTGTAAATACTTTGGATTTTGAAGTAACAAATGAAGTCAAAACATTAAGTAATCAAGCTGTTCAAACTGTTTATCCGCCAATTGATGGTCAAGGCGATTTTGATAATATTTTGCCTAAAATTGTATTAAAACAAGCAAGTTTACCTTGGCAAAATTCTACTGATAATAAAAATTGTAAATTTTTATTAGACTTAGGAGTTAACG